>CAYMWZ010000142.1:0-7492 GCA_964394385.1 uncultured Nitrospinaceae bacterium
CGCGGTAGCGCTCCGCCAGGAACAGCGCCGTGGCGCGCTTGTTCCACCCCTCGGCGAACTCGGGCTTGCGGCGGACGATCTCGCCGAAGAGGTGGATGGCCTCGTCCAGGTTGCCGGCGGTCATGCTCGCCACCCCCCTCGCCATCAGGTTGTCCAGCTCGGCGTCCCCCGAGCGCATCCAGATCTGCCAAAGGGCGTCGTGGGCGGCCTCCCGCACGGCGGAATCCCCGTCCTGGAGCAAAACGGCGAGAGCGGGCGTGTGGGCCATCCTCCCCCCCTGGCCCAACTCGAGGGCGGCCTGGGCGCGCTCGGCCGGATTGGAGCTCCTCAGGCGGGAGAGGGCGTCGGGCCCGGGGGCGGCCAGGGCGCCGGCTCCCCCCAGGAGCCATCCCGCCAGGATCGCCAAAGTCAGGAGCCTTCCCGTCCGCATGGCCTCTTTGCCTCCTCTTCGGCCGGCCGGGTCGCCCGGCCAAGGATGGGTGGGGACGCATGGAGTATACCCCCATCGCGCACCCGGCAAAACCGACACGCGGCCGACGAGCGAAACGCTCCTCAGCCTCCCAGGATGACCAGGACGATCCCGGCCAGGATCACCATCCCCCCCGCGGTGACCTCCCACAGGCGCTCGCGCTCCCCGAAGAGAAAGAAGCCCACCGCAATGGCGAAGAGGATCTCGGTCTGCTTCACGGACTCCACATAGGATGTGAGGGTGAGCCGATAGGCCTCGGCCTGGGCCAGGCTGGTGATGGCGGCGAAGAGGCCCAGCCCCACAAACCCCTTCCAGTGACGCGGGATTTGGAGGAAGTGGGGGGCGGACTTGCGCAGCGCGATGGGTAACACGCACAGGGCCGCCGCCGTATAGGCGCCGAGGGTGCCGAAGGGCCCGTCCGAGGTGAGGGCGGCCCATTTGAAGGTGACGACCGAGGGTGCATACATGAGGGAGGAGAGCAGAATGTAGCGCTGCCCCTTGTCGGTGAGGAGGGTGCGCAGGGGCTCCCAGAAGGAGATCCGCGCGCGCGAGACGTTGAGGGCGTAAACCCCCGCCAGGGTGACCGCGATCCCGGCCACGCCCATGGGCGAGGGGATCTCCCCCAGGGTGAAAAACGAGAGGACCACGAGCCAGATGATGGAGAGCTTCCAGAGAGAGGTCACCACCCCGATGTTCCCGTAGAGGAGCGCCTTCGAGAGCGCCAGGGTGGCCGCCGTCTGAGAGAGCCCGAAGAGCAGGCAGGCCCACCAGAAGGCGGGCTGGATGGGGGGGAACCCCTTCCAGGCCACCGCCGCCGCGGCGAAAGGAAGAAGGAAGGCGAAGCGGCCGAAGACGTTGATGTACTCGTCGAGCCTGTGGCCGAGGGACTTCATCGCCGCGTTGCGCGACACCTGGGCCAGGGCGGAGATGAGCGAGAGCGTCACCCAGTCCAAGAGCGTCCTCCCCGCCCGCGCCGGAGGCTCCTCCCCCGGAACGGCCGAAGACAAAAAACCGCTTTCTACCCCCCGCCCCACGGGGCCGCAACCCCCCCCGGAAAAGGCACCTTGCATCCCGCCCGAATATGCGGGAAACTTCCCCCATTCTCAGAAGGAAATACAGCCGCCGCCTCTCGTTGTTGTATCCGGTGGTAGCGGATTCTCCGCCCGGCTGCGGGCGGTGGGTGCCTGGACGAAGAGCGGCCTCCGCCCGAGGCGGGTTCCGCCGCCCCGGCCCCACGGACGACTCCCACCCATCAGGAGGAGGAAGCCCATGCGCACCCGCAATATCCCCCTCATTCTCGCCGCGCTGGCCGCCGCCTTGGTCCTGGCGCTTCCCGCCCGCGCGGCGGAGCCCAAACGCGGCGGCATCGTCAACTGGTTCAACTATGCCGACCCCACCCGCCTGGACATCCACGCTGAGTCAGCCCTCGCCCACCAGCAGGCGACGGCGGGCGTCTACAGCGGCCTTCTCCAGCACGATCCGGAGAAGCCGGGCGAGCCCATCCCCGACCTGGCCACCAGCTACCAGGCCTCCGAGGACGGTTTGAGCTACACCTTCAAGCTCCGCCAGGGGGTCAAGTGGCACGACGGCCAGCCCTTCACGGCCAAGGACGTCGTCGCCACCTTCGAGCGCGTGACGGCGAAGGACTTCCGCAGCCCCCGCTGCGGCACCCTGGTCAAGCCCATCCTCGCGAAGGTCGAGGCGGTGGACGACCTGACCGTGAAGTTCACCCTGAAGCACCCGGCCGGGACCTTCATCCCCTCCGTCGCCTCGGCCTGGTGCCGCATCGCCCCCAAGCACATCCTCGAGCGCGACAAGGACCTCAACCAGGCAAAGAGCATCATCGGCACGGGTCCCTTCAAGCTCAAGGATTACAAGCGGGGGAGCATCATCGAGTGGGAGCGCAACCCCGACTACTTCATCAAGGGCCTCCCCTACGTGGACGGGGTGAAGCAGTTCATCCTGGTCGGCCGGCCCACCCAGCTCGCGGCCGCCAAGGCGGGAAGGGTGATGCTCTGGGACACCTGGCCCCCCATGTCGAAGGCCATGGCCGAGGAGGTGAACAAGGCGCGCCCCGGCCAGGTGAAGACCTACCAGTGGCCGATCAACACGGTCTTCCTGACCTACCTCAACCACAAGCGCAAGCCCTTCGACAACCCGGATATGCGCAAGGCCGTGCGGCTCGCCTTGAACCCCCACGAGATCATCGAGAAGGTGTTCGAGGGCGTGGGGCTGCCCTGCAATCTCCTCGACACGCGGCTCTACGGCGACTTCGCTCTTCCGCAGGAGGAGGTCTTGAAGACGCCCGGCTGCAACCCGGCCACCAAGGAGAAGGACATCGAGGAGGCGAAGCAGCTCGTCAAGAAGCACTATCCCGACGGGGTCGAGGTCGAGGTCGCCACGCGCGCCGTGGCCGACTACGTGGACCGAAGCCAGCTCGTCATGCAGCAGCTGCGCAAGATCGGCATCCGCATCAACTTCAAGACCTATGAGAGCGCGGTGGGCTTCCGGAACTGGGGGGCGGGCAACTTCACCATCATCAGCTCCCAGGACACCGCGATGGTCTTGTCCGACCCCCACGGGATGTTCGCCCTCATCTACTCGGGCGACGGCGGCCGGAACTACGCGCGCTACAAGGACCCGAAGATCGACGAGCTCATCAACAAGGGGCTGCGCGAGACCAACAAGGCCAAGCGCGTGCAGACCTACCATGAGCTGCAGCGCTACATTCTCTCGCAGCAAGATCATCCCAGCATCGTGATCTCCTGGATCGAGGGGTTCTTCTTCGAGGACGCGAAGCTCAAGAACTACCGGCAGGCGACCACGGTGTACGACAACAACACGTTCCAGAAAGTCTGGCTGGACCAATAGGCCCGGCGCGGCCCGCGGGCGGGACCCCCCGCCCGCGGGCCTTTGCCGTCCGCGCGGGGCGGGGCGGGTCATGCGCGAGTACATCATCCGGAGGCTGCTGCTCTTCATCCCCTCCCTCCTGGGGGTGAGCCTCGTCATCTTCGTCCTGATGCGCCTCGTCCCGGGCGACATCGCCGAGATCCTCGTCTACTCCGCCGGCTCCGAGCAGGCCACTGTGGCCAAGGCGCAGATCGCCAAGATCCGCCAGGAGCTCGGCCTCGACCAGCCCATCGCCGTCCAGTACGTCCTCTGGCTCAAGAACATCCTCCAGGGGAACTTCGGCCACTCCTACATCGAGGATCGCCCCGTCTGGAACATGCTGCGCGAATGGTTCCCCCGCACGATGGAGCTGGCGATCCTGACCCTCCTCCTGGCAACCCTGTGGGCCGTGCCCCTGGGGGTCGTATCGGCCGTCAAGCAAGACCGCTGGCCGGACTATTTGTGCCGGTCCCTCAGCATCAGCGGGCTGAGCGTGCCCATCTTCTTCTCCGGCGTCCTCATCCTCTTCGTCCTCGTGCGCTACTTCCAGTGGCTGCCGCCCCTGGAGTACGTGAGCCTTTGGGAGGACCCCTCCCGGAACCTCCAGAAGATCATCTGGCCCGCCCTCGCCCAGGCCTTCTACATCAGCGCCCCCATCACCCGCCTCACGCGGAGCCAGCTCCTCGAGGTCATCCGGGAGGACTACGTGCGCACGGCGCGCTCCAAGGGGCTCATCGAGCAACTCGTCATCTACCGCCACGCGCTCAAGAACGCCCTCCTGCCCGTCGTCACCTTCACGGGCTGGTGGGTCGGGCGCCTCCTGGGGGGGATCGTGGTGATGGAGATCATCTTCCAGGTCCCGGGCATGGGGATGGGCCTCATCACCTCGGTCAACAACCGCGACTACCCGACGGTGCAGGCGATCGTGTTCGTCATGGCCGGCATCTTCCTGCTGCTCAACCTGATCGTGGACCTCCTCTACGCCTGGCTCGATCCGCGCATCAAGTACGCCTGAGAGGAAAGGGAATGGAAACCCGCATCGCCCCCAGCCGAGCCCAGCGCACCGAACGGGAAGACTCCCGGGAGGAGATCCGCTCCGGCTGGGAGGAGACGTGGAGCGTCCTCCGGCGCTTCCCCCGCCGCCAGCCCCTGGGGGCCATCGGCGGGATCCTGGTCGCCCTGATGGTGTTCTTCGCCATCTTCGCCCCCCTGCTCGCGCCCTTCGACCCCAAGGCGGCGCGCTTCGACACCTACCTGCCCCCCGGCGGGGATTTCCTCTTCGGGACCGATCACCTGGGCCGCGACGTGCTGAGCCGCGTCATCTGGGGCGCCCGGCTCTCCCTCTACGTGGGGCTCACCTCGGTGGGGGTCGGCATCACCCTGGGCTCCCTCTGGGGCGTGGTGACAGGGTTCTTCGGCGGCCCGTGGGACGCGGCGAGCCAGCGGGTGGTGGACACCCTGATGGCCTTCCCCCCCATCATCCTGGCCCTGGGGCTGATGGCCGTTCTGGGCCAGTCGGTCGAGAACGTCATCTTGACCTTGACCGTCCTCCTCACCCCCACCGCGGCGCGCACCATCCGCTCCACCACGCTGGGGGTCAAGGAGATGATGTACGTCGAGGCGGGCCGCGCGACGGGCTCCCCGAGCCGCAGGGTCATCGCCCGCCACATCATCCCCAACGTGATGGCGACCTACCTCGTCCTCTTCAGCGTGAACATCGCCTACGCCATCGTGGTGGAGGCGGCGCTGAGCTTCCTGGGCCTGGGCGCCCCCCCGGACGAGCCCTCCTGGGGCGGGATGCTCACCGGGGCGACCGAATACCTCGAGCGCGCCCCCTGGATCGCCATCTTCCCGGGCGTAGCGCTCAGCCTCTCGGTCTTCGGGCTCAACCTCTTCGGCGACGCCGTCCGCGACCTCCTCGACCCCAAGCTCAGGGGGACGGGGGCGGGGTAGAGGGCATCCGCCTCCGTCCCAACGCGTAGGGGTGGATTTGAAACCCGCCCCTGCATGATCGGCAAACACCCCACGCGTTCTCGCTCCCTCCCCCGCGTGCTACCATCGGCTCGCCGGCCCTCCCGCGCCGAAGGATCCCCGCGTGGCCGACGCGCCCAGGTCTCAAGCGAGCCCCCCCCGCCTCTGGTACGGGTGGGTGGTCCTCGCCGTCGTCTTCCTCTCCATGTGCACCCTCATCGCGGTGAGGAGCTCCTTCGGGATCTTCTTCAAGGCGATCGCGGGCGAGTTCGGCTGGAGCCGCGCCCAGACGGCGGGCGCCTTCTCGGCGGGCCTCCTCGGCCAGGCCCTGGGCTCCCCCCTGGCCGGCTGGCTCATGGACCGCTGGAGCATCCGAAAGACCATGTCCCTGGGCGTCCTCGCCACGGGGGCCGCCGTCTTCTCCCTCGCCTTCACCGGGGCGCTCTGGCAGCTCTACCTGGCCTACTTCCTCCTCTGCCTGGCCTTCTCGGGGGGCACCTGGGTGGCCCAGGTGCCGACCCTCTCCAACTGGTTCGTCGCGCGCCGGGGCTTCGCGATGGGGGTCGCCAACTCCGCCCAGGGCTTCGCCTTCGCCCTGAACGTCGCGACCCCCTGGCTCATCGCCGCCCTGGGCTGGCGGGGGAGCTACGCCGCGATGGCGGCCATGCTCCTCCTCGTGACCCTCCCCGCCGTCGCCATCCTCCACCGCGACCACCCCAGCCAGATGGGCACCCTCCCCGACGCCCCCTTCGCGGGGGCCGCCCCGCCGAGCCAAAGGGCGGCCTCCGGGCCGGCCGCGGCGCGGCCCGGCTTCCTCTCCCCCACCTTCTTTCTCGTGGCCGGGGTCTACGCCTCGATCGCCTACGGCTTCGCCGCCTCGATCGTCCACCTCGTCCCCCACGCCACCGACCAGGGCTTCTCGCCCGGGGCGGGGGGCGTCATCCTCGCCGTCTGGGGGGCGGCCATGGTGGTGGGCAACTTCGCGAGCGCCCTCTCCGACCGGGTGGGGAGGACCCCGGCCTACCTCCTGGGGGCGGCCTCCTCGCTCATCCTGGCGGGCTTCGCGCGGGGGGACCCCCCGCTCCTCTTCCACGCGGGGGCGGCGCTCTCGGGCCTCGCCCTCGGCCTCATGCGCCCGACGGCCTCGAGCCTGGTGGCGGACAACTTCGCGGGGCCCGGCTTCGGGCGGATCAACGGGATCTTCATGGCCATCTTCGCCTTAGCGGGCGCGCTGGGACCCTGGGCCACCGGGGCACTCTTCGATGTTCTTGGAGGCTACCGCGAGGGCTTCTGGTTCATCGGCGCGGCCTACTTGGCGGGAGCCGCCTTCGCGGCGGGGCTGGGGAGAGTGGGGAAAAAAACGCGGGCGGCAGGGCAACAGTAGCTAGAATGGTAGAGAAAGAAGATCATGCTATCATCTCTCCCTCGCGGATTCAGAGCCAAGTGGGCGTGGCCGCAGGGCATCGGCAAACGATAGGAGCCGGCTCATGGTGAATGTGCCTTTCAAACGGATCGATGATCTGGGATTCTGGCTCTCGGAGCTGCGGGCGGGCCGCGCCTTCGGCCAGCGCGGGAGCATCAGCGCGGGAACGGGCAACAACCCTCACGTCCAGCTGTTCAACCCGGGAGGCTCGGGGGTGACGGCCCTCGTGTACGCCGCGACCGTGTCCACCACAACGGCCCAACAAATCCTCTGGGGTTTTTATGATACCGCCCTCTCCTCCCTGCACGGGACGGGGGTGAACCTGCTGCGGGGCGGCGCGGCGGGCAAGTGTGATGTGCGCTCCCAGGCGAGCACGAGTCTGCTCGGAACCTTGATCCATGAGCAGGAGTTCGCGGCGAGCGACGGGCGGATTTTGCCCCCTGTTTGGCTAGGCGAGCTGGGCGAGGGAGAGGGGCTGATCGTGGTCGGGAACACACAGAACACCCTGCTCCGTCTGGGCTTTCGGTGGGTGGAGATCTGATGGCCCAAAGAAACTCCTGGGGCCGCGACACCGCCGACCTCTATGGGCGGATCCACACCCTGGGGCGCGAGTCTGGGGACGAGGGGGGGCGGAAGGCCCAGCGCGACTTCATGTCCGCGCGGCTGCTTGGCCTCAGCGAGAGATTCTTCGAGGGCAAGCGCTGCCTCGACGCGGGGTGCGGCGGGATGAACGACCACAT
>CAYMWZ010000143.1:0-7451 GCA_964394385.1 uncultured Nitrospinaceae bacterium
GAGATCATGCCTAGTCTCGTGGGCTCGGAGATGTGTATAAGAGACAGGAAGGGGTCGCTCCTCGAGGAGGAGCTGCAGGGGATGGGGCTCGCCACCGAGCGGGAGACCTTCCGCTACATGAGGGAGGACTACTTCAACGTCGTGGCCAGCCTCGAAGGCGGGGAGCCGGACCTTCCGCCCCTCCTCGTGGGCGCCCACTACGACGCCGCCTGGGGCACCCCCGGGGCGGACGACAACGCGAGCGGGGTGGCCGCCCTCCTCGGGGCGGCCCGGGCGCTCAGCCTCGCGCGCCCCAGGCGCGCGGCGCGCTTCGTGGGCTTCAGCATCGAGGAGCCCCAGGGGCTCTGGGACGGCCGCTACCGCCACGGAAGCCGCCACTTCGCCCGGGGGGCCCGCCGCAGGGGGGAGCGCTACGCGGGGGTCTTCATCCTGGAGATGGTGGGCTACACCAACCCCATCCCCGGCAGCCAGAAGATCCCCATCAAGCTCCCCTTCCCTGTGCCCGACGCCGGGATCTTCCTGGGCGTGGTCGGCACCCGCCGCTCAAGGGCCCTGATGGGGGATTTCGTTGAGGCGGCTCGGCGCCACGTGCCCGCCCTGCACGTGGTGGCCCACCAGGTCCCCCTGCGGGGCTTCCTGCTCCCCATGAGCCGGATGAGCGACAACGCCTCCTTCTGGGACCGGGGGTTTCCCGCCCTCATGCTCACCGACACCGCCTTCCTGCGGAACCCCCACTACCACCGCGTCACGGATCTCCCCCAAACCCTCGACTACGCCTTCCTCGCCAACGTCACCCGGGCGCTCGCGGCGGCCCTGGCGACGGGGTGAGGGGCCTCACGCCCCCGCGCGCTGGAAGCGGTAGAGGGAGCCGAGCCTCAGGATCTGGGTGAGCTCATCGAGGGCGCGGCGGCTCTCCTCGAGGAGGGCGGGGTCGGCCAGTTCGGCGGGCTGGAGGCGCTCCCTGTAGTGGCGCCCGACCCAGGCGGTGAGCTGGGCGTAGAGGGCCTCCGTCAGGAAGGCGGGCGCGTGAACTTTTCGGATCTCCTCCTCCGTGAGGGCCGCCCGGAGCCGGAGGCAGGCGGGCCCCCCCCCGTTCCTCATGCTCTGGCGGACCTCCGCGAAGCGCACCTCCCGGATGGGGCTGTCCCCCTGGACGATCTCCTCGAGGAGGCCCCTCGCCCTCTCGCTCTCCTCGCACTCCGTGGGGGCGACCAGGCACATGGACCCGCCGGGGAGGGTGACGAGCTGGCTGTTGAAGAGGTAGGTCTCCACCGCCTCGGGGAGGGAGAGCCGCCCGGGGGGTATCCCGATGAGGGCGGGTTCCCCCCCGCAGCACCCGGCGAATTTCTGCCGGACTTCCTCCAGCGGCCCGCGGGGGTCGGCGAAGGCCTGGGCGTGATAGAGGAAGACGTTCTCGTTCCCCACGGCGATGACGTCGTTGTGGAAGACGCCCGCGTCGACCGCCTCGGGGTTCTGGCGGGCGAAGACCACACGGCCGGGCTCCAGGCGGTGCATGCGGGCGACGGCGAGGGAGGCCTCATGGGTCTGCCGCGCCGGGTGGCGCGAGGGCCCCCGCCCCGGAGGGTCCTCGGCCCGCGCCCCGTAGACGAAGATCTCCACCCCCGGCCCCCCGTAGGAGACGCAGAGGCGAGTGTGGTTGGCCGCGCCCTCGTCCCGGAAGTAGAGGCCCGCCGGCAAGGGCGGATGGTGGACGAAAACTTCCCCGTCCGGAAAGAGCGCCTTCAGGACGCGGGCCGTCCCCTCCGGCTCCAAGGAGCGGTGGAACTGGCCCGCCAGGTTGGCGGGCGTGATGTGCACCTTCCCGTCGGCCGCGTCGGCGCTCGGGGAGAGGGTGGCGGCGTTCGCCATCCACATGCTGGAGGCGCTCCAGCAGGCGGCGAGGAGGCGCGGGTCCTCCCGCCGGGCGCGCTCGAGGACCTCGCCCTCACCCCCAGTGAACCCGAGCCGCCTCAAGGTCTCCAGGTCCGGCCGCTCCTGGGGGGGCACCACCGCCTGGGGGACGCCCATCCCGAAGAGAAGCCACATCTTGCGGAGGCCCTCGAGGGCGGCCTCCCGCGGATGGGAGACCTCCGAGCCGTGGGCCATGGAGGCGAGGTTGCCCGGCGAGAGGCCCCCGTAGTTGTGGCTGGGCCCGACGATCCCGTCGAAGTTGACCTCGCGCGCCTGAGGAGCCAAGGGAGCCCCCTCCGGGAGACGGGCGGCCGCCCTAGGGGCGCAGGGGGACGGAGCGGACCGGATCCCCCACCTTGACCCCCAGGGCCCGGGCGGCCGCCTCGGGGATCCGGACCCCGCCTCCGGGAAGGGGGGCCAGGCCCCCCACGCACGCCCGGAAGTCGAGGGAGGCGTTGGAGAGGAGGAAGGCCGCGGAGGGGATCTCCTCCTTCGCGATCTCGCCCACGGCCTCCTTCCTGCTCTCGCGCACGCTCCGGATGCGCTCCACCTGCTCCCGGACGATGGGGCCCCCCTCGAAGATGTCCACCATCCCGCTGAAGCCGAAGCCCTCGCTCTCCAGGAGCCTGAGGGCCGGGAGGGTCTCCGGATGGACCTGGCCGATGACCTCCTGGGCCTCCTTGGGCAGGAGGGCGACATAGATGGGGTGGGCGGGCATGAGCTCGCCGATGAAGCGCTTGTCCTTCATGCTCAGGTAGTCGGCCTGGGGAAAGTCGATTTCGAAAAAGCGCCTCCCCAGGGCCTCCCAGAAGGGAGAGTGCCCGCTCGCGTCGATGAAGCCGCGCATCTCGGCGATGACGACCGGCTCGAACCGCCCGGGGAACTCCGCCATGAAGGCGAAGCGGGAGAGGGAGAGGAACCGCCCCAGCCCGCTCCGGCGGCTCCCGGGCGCGAGGAAGAGGCTCCCGATCTCGGAGGGGCCGCTGTGCTCCTTCACCAGCCGGAGGATCTGAATCTCCTTGCGCACCTTCAGGACCTTCGACTCGTGGACGGCGGTCTCGACCCGGTAGGCGTAGAAGGGCTCGAAGCCCCCCACCTTGGAGATGATGCCGCAGGTGCCCATGAGCCTTCCGCCCGGCTCCTCCGTCAGGACGAAGAGGTAGGTCTCCCCGCCGGGCTTCCTCGGCGTGCGCTCGAAGCTCTGGAGCGACCCGAGGATGCGCTCCTGCAGGAGATCCCGGTCGCTGGGCAGGGTGGTGAGGCCGAAGGTGGCGTGGTCGAGGAGCGCGACGAGGGGGTCGAGGTCGCCGAGGCCGATGGGGCGCAGCACGAACATGGCTCTCACCTCGACCGGGCGAACTCCGAGAGGGTGGCCTCCAGGATCTCCATGGCCGCGTCCACCTCCCCGGGCGAGAGCGCCCCCGCCGGGATCAGGAACCGGACGCGGGCGGGCCCGTCGCCCGCGTAGAAGCCGATCACCCCGGCCTCGAAAAGGGCGCGGAGGAAGCGCTTGGTCTCCTCGAGGTCGCCGTCGAAGACGGTGAAGGCCACCATGGCCCCGACGCCGTAGGGGCCGCAGATCCAGCCGGGGTGACGCGCCTCGATCTCCCGGAGCCTCCGCTCGCAGTGGGCGCCAAGGCGGGCGATCCTCCCCTCGGGGCCGAAATAATCCCCCTCCAGCAGAAGGCCGAGGATGGCCCGGGCGGCGCGGATGGCCGAGGTGCTCCCCGTGAAGGTCTGGCTCACCAGGCCCGGCGGGGGCTTGTACTCGCCCCGGAAGAGCGTCGCGCAGACCTGGGTGAGCTTCCCCACGGTGACCACGTCCGGATAGGCGTCGAGGCCAAAGTGCTGGAAGGCGAAGGGCTGGGTGGTGCGGCCGAAGGTCTGGATCTCGTCGATCAGGACGGCCGCGCCCGCCTCCTTCACCTCCTCCATCAGGGCCGCGAAGAACCCCCCTTCGCCCGGATAGAACCCCCCCTCTCCCTGCACCAGCTCGAAGATCATCGCCGCGTGCTGGCCGGGGTGGCGGGCGAGGTGGCGCCTGAGGGCCGAGAGGGCCTCCTCGGCGCTCTCGCGCGGGCGCTGGGCGTCGAAGAAGGGGACGTAGTCCACCCGCAGGGCCGCCGGCAGCCCCGCCCGGTAGGCGGGCTGATCCGTCACCTGGGCGAGGGCGAGGGTCCTCCCCGCGAAGCACCGCTCGAAGGCGAGGAGGCGGCCCGCCGGGCTCCTCTTGTGGAAGACGAGCTTGAGGGCGTTCTCGTTCGCCATGGCCCCGCTCGTGGTGAGGAAACCGTGATCGAGAGAGGCGCCCCGGCGGTTCGCCGTCTCGACGAGCGTCTGGAGGAACGAGGCGGCGCGGGCGTCCTGCTGGAGGTTGCCCTGCATGACGGTCCCGGCGAGGGCGGCCTCGAGCCCCGCCTCGAGGAGGGCGGGGTGGCTGTGGCCGAAGAAGTGGACCCCGATCCCGGAGATGAAGTCGAACTTGACGCTCCCGTCGGCGAGCTCAACGAGGGGCCCCCGGCCGATCCCGCTGGCGAGGTAGGGGTAAAACAAAGGGCCCCCGCGAAGCGCCTCGAACCGGCCCAGGAGCTCGGCGTAGGGCGCCTCAAGCTCAGGACGCGGCGGGCGGACGCCGGCGAGGCCCCCCTGATGATCGGCCAAGGCGCCCCGGAGGAGCTCCCGGGCCTGCGCGAGGCGCGGATCGGCAAAAAAATCCTCCGCCCGCAGGCCCCCCATGACCACCTCCTCTCCTCCCCGCCCCCCCCGCCGCACGGGCGGCCGGCCCCGCCGGGGAGCCCCTGGCGTCTCCCGCCTACGGCAGCTCGATCTGGATGTCCTCGCCCTTGACCTCGACCTTGTAGCAGGCGACGCCGGAGGGGGCGGGGGGACCCAGGACGGCGCCGCTCGTCAGCTCGAAGGAAGCGCCGTGCCAGGGGCAGGTCACCTGGGTGCCCTCGACCTCGCCCTCGGAGAGGGGCCCGCCGCGGTGGGTGCAGGTGTCGTCGATGGCGTAGTACTTGCCCTCCACGCAGAAGAGGGCGATCGTGCGCCCGGCGGCCTCGACCGCGATGCCGCCCCCCTCGGGCACCTCGCCGGTCTTGGCGACTTTGATGGTCTCGCCCATGGGATGGTCTCCTTCCCTCTGGCGGATCCCCCCTCGCGGAGAAACCCGGGGCCGAACCCAAGCGGAGGGGCTCCTCCTCCGCCCGATCACTTTAGCGCGGATGCGGGCGCTTGACGACAGAGGAGGCGGCCCGGGGTTTGACGGGGGCGGGGCTCTTTCCTAGAATGGCCCCGATCGAGACCATATGGAGGCCCTCGTCTCGGGGGCATGGAGGGCCGGCCCAGGGGCGGCCGGCCCACCCCGCGTTCACATCCAATCCCCACGTGGCCAGCCTCCGGAGACGGCGGCCGGAGGGGTTTTTTCTTCTACGTCCCGGGCCCCCCTCCCGCGGGGAGGACGTCCTCCCCGCCCGGTCGGGCTTGGCCCTCATCCCTTTCCGGAGGAGAGAACCGCGATGGCATTCCAACTGCCGAAGCTCGACTACCCCTACAACGCGCTGGAACCCCACATCGACGCGCAGACCATGGAGATCCACCACACCAAGCACCACAACACCTACCTCACCAACCTCAACAACGCCATCCAGGGGAAGGCCGACCTCGAGAAGATGAGCATCGAGGACCTGATCGCGAGCCTCTCCAATGCCCCGAAGGACATCCAGGGGGCGCTCAACTTCAACGGGGGCGGCTACGACAACCACTGCATCTTCTGGAAAAACCTGAAGCCGGGCGGGGGCGGCGAGCCGAGCGGCCCGCTGGCCGACGCCATCGAGAAGGCCTTCGGCGACTTCGCCAAGTTCAAGGACGCCTTCAGCAAGGCGGCCGTCGGCGTCCAGGGGAGCGGCTGGGCCTGGCTCGCCACGAAGAAGGGCTCGGGCGCGGTCGAGATCAAGACCATGCCGAACCAGACGAGCCCCCGCACCGAGGGCCTGATCCCCCTCCTCGGCATCGACGTCTGGGAGCACGCCTACTACTTGAAGTATCAAAACCGCCGGGCGGACTACGTCGCGGCCTGGTGGAACCTGATCAACTGGGCCGACGTGGCCGCGCGGCTGAACGCCGCGAAGTAAAGGAGACTCCGCGATGGCGCTGAAAGTGGGCGACATGGCCCCCGACTTCGATCTCCCTCAGGCGCAGGGGGCGGGGGACCCCGTCAAGCTGAGCAGCTTCCGGGGCAAGAAGAACGTCCTGCTCTGCTTCTACCCCTTCGACTTCTCCCCCGTCTGCAGCGAGCAGCTGCCCGCCTACCAGGCCCAGGCGGAGAAGTTCGAGCGGGCCAACTGCCAGGTCCTGGGCATCAGCGCGGACAGCCCCTTCGCCCACGCCGCCTGGGCCGAGAAGTACAGGATCAAGTTCCCGCTCTTGAGCGACTTCTTCGGGAAGAAGGCCATCTCGGCCTACGGCCTGATGCACGAGCGGGGCATGAGCAACCGGGCCGTCGTCCTCGTCGACAAGGGGGGGAAGATCGTCCACATGGAGGTGACTCCCGCTCCCCCCGAGCGGCCCAACGACGCGAAACTCTTCGCCGCCCTGGAGAAGCTGAGCTAGGGCGCCCCCCGAGGGCCACCCGCCGGCGCGGGTCCCCCCGCGCCGGCTTTTTTTCGCGGCCGCGCCAGAGGGTGTAGTATCCTGAACTGGACCGGAGGCGCGGCTTGTCATTCTGAACGACCGCCTTTTCTGTCATTCTTCTATGAAGGCCCGAAGAATCTTCGTGGACTGCCACCCTCGAAGATGCTTCGCTTCGCTCAGCATGACAGACGAGCGGTCCGCAGGCCGGGCGCCCAAGACGACAGATCCCTCCACGAAAGGACCCTCATTGTCGCTCGTCACCGAGAGCATCCGATCGCCCGAGACGACCGTCTCGATCGAGCTCTTCCCGCCCAAGGGGGAGCGGGGGGCCGAGCGCGTCCTGAAGGAGGTGGCCGAGATCCAGGCGGGGATGGAGGTGGCCTTCACCTCGGTCACCTACGGGGCGGGGGGCTCCACCCGGGACGGGACCCTCCAACTGGTGCTCAACCTCGCCCGCCTCCACCCGGGGCGCGTGGTGGCGCACCTGACCTGCGTCGGGGCCACCGAGGGGGACCTGGGCTCCCTCATGGCGGCCTACCAGGCGGAGGGGATGCGGGACATCCTGGCCCTCAGGGGGGACATCCCCGAGGGGATGACGCGGGAGCAGGCGGCGGCGGGGGGCTTCCACTACGCGGTCGACCTCGTCCGCTGGCTCAGGCGCCTGGGCGGCTTCGCCTCGATCGGGGTGGCCTGCTTCCCGGAGGCCCACCCCGAGACCCCCGACCTGGCGACCCACCTCGGCCACTTCGCGGCCAAGGCGGGCTCGGGGGTGGACTACGCCCTCTCCCAGTTCTTCTTCGAGAACGGTCTTTGGGAGCGCTTCCTGGAGGAGTGCGCGAGGAGGGGGATAGGGATCCCCCTCGCGCCGGGGCTCCTCCCCGTCCGCGACCTGGACCAGCTGCTTCGCT
>CAYMWZ010000144.1:0-7405 GCA_964394385.1 uncultured Nitrospinaceae bacterium
GTGGTGGCGGATGACCTTGTCGCCGGGGCCCTAGCGTGGTTATTCTTCGCGGGGGGGCGGGCGGCGGGCATCCTCTGAAGGCGGGGAGGGGGAGGGTCATGGCGCAGGCGCCCGAGGAGTGGCTGGGGCCCGTCCTCTCCGCGAGGAGGTGGCGCATCGCCGTCGCCGAAAGCTGCACGGGGGGTCTCATCGCCCACCGCATCACCAACGTGCCCGGAAGCTCGGCCTATTTCGACCGTGGGTTCATCGCCTACAGCAACGAGGCGAAGATGGAGCTTCTCGGGGTCCCGCAGGAGACCCTCGTCGCCCACGGTGCGGTGAGCGAGCCCTGTGCCCGGGCCATGGCCGAGGGGGCGCGCCGGGCGGCCGGGTGCGAGGTGGGGCTTTCGGTCACGGGCATCGCGGGCCCCTCGGGGGGCACGGCGGAGAAGCCCGTGGGGACCGTCTTCATGGCGCTCGCCCTCCCCTCGGGCACGCGCTGCCTGAGCTTTCGCTTCCAGGGGGGGCGCCAGGCCATCAAGGAGCAGACGGCGGAGGAGGCCCTCCAGATGCTGCGCGCGGCCCTGGGGGAGGAGGGCTGAGCCCGGCCTCGGCCGGGCGAGTCCTGCCGCGCCCGAAGAAGGGGGAGGCGTTGCGCGCGTTTTTGGCCATTCCGCTTCCCGCCGAGGGAGCGGCCGCCCTCCGCTCCCTCCAGGAGTCCCTGCGCACCTTGTCCGCCCTGGAGGAGTTCCGTTGGGTCGCCCCCCGGAACATCCATCTCACCCTGCGCTTTTTGGGCGAGATCGATGAGGCCCGGGCCCGCTCGGCGGGGGAGGCCCTCGGGGCCGCCGCCTCCCGGGGGAGCGCCTTTGAGCTCTCGTTTGAGCGCTTCGGCGTGTTTCCCCACCTGAGGAGCCCCAACGTCTTGTGGACGGGCCCGAGCGAGACGCCGCAGGCGCTGCGGGCCCTGGTCGAGGCGCTGTTTGAGGAGCTCGAGAGGGCCGGCTTCCCGCGGGAGGAGCGGCCCTTCCGGGCCCACCTCACCCTGGCCAGGCGGCGAGGCCGGAGGCGGCCCCCTCCGGGCCTGGAGGGGGAGCTGGTGGCGGCCGAGCAGAGGTGGCTCGTGCCTCCCCCCTCCTTCCGGGTCGAGGAGGCCGTCCTCTTCCAGAGCGAGCTGCGCCCCGGAGGGGCGATCTACACCCCCATCCGGCGCCATCCGCTGGGGGAGGCCATCTAGTCGGCCTCGCTGGGCTTGAAGCAAAAAAAGCCCCGCGCGATCGCTCGCGCGGGGCGTCCCCTCCTCGTCCTGCTGAGGGAGGAGGAATGGAGGAGGGGAGTTTCGCTCCCTATGGGTGGAACTTGAAGTTCGGGTGGCGGCGCCAGAAGTAGGCGCCCATGGCGCCGGCCGCCAGGAGGTTTCCGATCAGGATGGCGGGGATGGTGAGGGCGTGCACCACCGCATCGGCCACCGTCATGCTCACCCCGATGAACCCGAACTCAAAGACGACGAACAAGAGGATGATGCCGAAGCCGTAGTTCGGGTCGCGCTCGGCCAGGCGGATGAGCCAAGCGCCGATCACCCCGATGGCGATGAAGACCAGCCCGTGCACCCAAGTGAACCAGATGACCATCTCGAAGGAGACGGGAAGACCCTGGGCGGATGCGGCGTCCAGCCCGCCCCGGAAGAAGGCGGCTCCCAGCACGCTGGGGGTGAACAAGGGCCTCCCCTGGTAGAGGTCGAGGAGGAAGAACCAAACGGCGATTGTCGCGGCTCCGATGAGGCCCCCCACCATGCCCTCCTCATACACCTTGGACTTTTGGAGGGAAATATCCATCGGCTGGCTGTTGGGTTGCGCGGCCATGGCGCGTCCTCTCCTGTTGACGGCGGATGCGGGGCGCGCCCGGAGAAACCCGTCGCGCCGGCATCATCGCAATCCACCCATCGTCTAGAACAAAAATAGATGCGGAATTCATTCCCGCCCACTGGCATTTTGCGCCCCAAAGCGGCCGGGGGGGACCCAAAGGACGGGTTTTCTTGGGATTTCTCCCTCCAAAGCCCGTGTGGGACGGGACAGCGCCGATGGGGGGGTGGAGGGGAGAAAAATTTTTCCCTTGACTTTCGTTTTATATATGCCATATATTCCACGAAAGTTCTTGACAGGGCCGCTGATTTCGGTGGAGCCAATCCCCGCTGTGAGTCGGGCCGGGGGAGCCCGGCCCGCTCGGACGCCGGCCTCTCCCGCAGGAGGATGTCACGCTTCCCGGAGGAGCCCCACGCCTGGGCGGGGCGTTGCGACTGGGGGGCCAAATCCCATAGATTGGATCGCGCATCCCCGCCCCTGCGCGATCCTCTCCTCGAAGGAGCCAATTTGATGAGCCAAAAGAACGGGTCTCCGCCCAGCTCCTCGGCCGATCCCAAAGAGAAGGAGCGCCGCGAGAAGGCGATCGAGATGGCGTTCAGCCAGATCAACCGCCAGTATGGCAAAGGTTCCGTCATGCGCCTGGGGGAGGGGCCGGCGTTGGGGCCCATCCCGGTCATCTCGACCGGCTCGGTCTCCCTCGACGCCGCGCTGGGGGTCGGCGGGGTCCCCCGGGGCCGGGTCGTCGAGATCTTCGGGCCCGAGGCTTCCGGCAAAACCACCCTCGCCCTCCACATCGCCGCCGAGGCCCAGCGGCGCGGCGGAATGGCCGCCTTCATCGACGCCGAGCACGCGCTCGACCCCGTCTACGCGAAGGCCCTGGGGATTCAGATCGACAACCTCATCGTCTCCCAGCCGGACACGGGGGAGCAGGCCCTCGAGATCGCCGAGATCCTCACGAGCAGCGGGGCGGTGGACGTCGTCGTCGTGGACTCCGTGGCCGCCCTCGTCCCCAAGGCGGAGCTCGAGGGAGAGATGGGGGACCACCACGTCGGCCTCCAGGCCCGCCTCATGAGCCAGGCCCTGCGCAAGCTGGCCGGGGTGGTGCACCGGAGCAACGCCTGTTTCATCTTCATCAATCAGATCCGCATGAAGATCGGCGTCATGTTTGGCAATCCGGAGACCACGACGGGCGGCAACGCGCTCAAGTTCTACGCCTCGGTCCGCCTCGACGTCCGCCGCGTCGCCTCCATCAAGGAGGGAGAGGAGAACGTGGGCAGCCGCACCCGCGTTCGGGTGGTCAAGAACAAGATCTCGCCCCCCTTCCGGACGGCGGAGTTCGACATCATGTTCGGCACGGGCATCTCGCGCGAGGGGGACGTGCTCGACCTGGCCGTGGACAAGGGCGTCGTCCAGAAGACGGGCGCCTGGTACTCCTTCGGCGATGACCGCATCGGCCAGGGCCGGGAGAACGTGAAGCGCTTCCTGAAGGAGACGCCGGACATCTTCGTCGAAGTCGAGCGCCGGGTGCGCGCCGCGGTCGGGATCGGGCCGGGGGAGCTCCCGGCCGCCGCCGAGTCGAAGCCCGCGCCCAAGGCGATGACACCCCAGTGATGTGGCCGGTCCCCCTCGGGGGGGCGGCGCTTTGAGCGCCCAGGGCAGGACCCCCCGCCCGCCGGGCGGCTCCCTCCCTCCCGATGAGCGGATGAAAGTCTCCGCCCTGCGGTTGCTTGCCCTGCGCGCGCACACCCGGGCCGAGCTCCGCCAGAAGCTCCGCAGCCGCGGCCACGGCGGCCGGGGGTTGGAGGCCCTCCTGGAGCGCCTGGCCGGGCTCGGCTACCTGGACGATGGGGCGGCGGCGCGCGGTTGGGCACGCCGCCGGCTGGAGAGCCGGCCCATGGGCCGGCGCTTGATGGAGGGGGAGCTGAGGGCCCGGGGGGTCCCCGCCGAGATTTTGGCGGCGGTCCTTTCGGATTTCTATGGCGGGGAGGCCGAGCGCGAACTGGCCCTCCGGGCCGCGGAGAAGCGCCTTCGGGCGTGGGGAGGGACCGACGCTCCGCGCGCCCGGGATCGGCTTCTGCGCTTTTTGCAGGGGCGCGGCTTTCAGGCCCAGGTGTGTTTGAGCGTGGCGGATGAGGTTTTGACGGGCCGAGCGGCTTCTGCCGGGAAGGGTTCGCCCGGGCGTTTCGGGGAGTAGGCATGGCGGTCCTCCCGATCCGGATATATCCGGACCCCTCCCTTCGGAAAAAGTGCGCGCCGGTCGGCGAGATCGACGATCACCTGCGCGAGCTGGCCTCGCGCATGGTGGAGACCCTTCGCGCGGCGCCGGGGGCGGGCCTCGCCGCTCCCCAGGTGGGGGAGGGCATCCGCCTGGTCGTGGTGGATCTTTCGGTCGGCGAGGATCCGGACCAGCTCCACATCCTCTTGAACCCCGAGGTCGAGCGCGCCGAGGGGGAGCAGTTCGAGGAGGAGGGCTGCCTTTCCCTGCCGAACGTCTTGGAGAAGGTCCGGCGCCCCGCGCGGCTCCGCGTGCGCGCCCTGAACCTGGAGGGGAGGGAAGTGCTCCTCGACGCCGGGGGAGCTCTCGCCCGCGTGCTTCAGCATGAGATCGACCACCTCGACGGGACGCTCCTTTTCGACCATTTGAACCGCCTCAAGCGGGACGCCATCAAGCGCCGCCTCAGAAAACAGGCGAAGGCCGCCTCCGTCGCCTAGGGCGGCCCGGGGCCGGCGCATTTTCGAAATCGCTTCCCCGTCTTCGGGTGGGCCCTTTGACCTCGCGCTGTCCCTTGACTATGAGGGAAGGCAGGCCGGTCCGCCTTCCGGAGGGCCCTGATGCGCGTGGTCTTTCTCGGGACGCCCGAGTTCGCCGTCCCCGCCCTGGAGGCGCTCCTCGCATCTCCCGTTGAAGTGCTCGCCGTCTTCACCCAGCCCGACCGCCCGGCCGGCCGGGGGCGGAGGCTGACCCCGCCTCCCGTGAAGGTGCGGGCGCAGGCGGGGGGCCTTCCCGTGCGCCAGCCCGAGCGGGTGCGGGCGGCCGACGTCGCCTCCCTCTCGCCGGATGCCGTCGTGCTCGCGGCGTACGGCCAGTACCTCTCCAAGAAGCTTCTCGCGGTCCCGCCACTGGGCGTCCTCAATCTGCACCCCTCGCTGCTCCCGCGCTGGCGTGGCGCGGCGCCGATCCAGCGGGCCCTGCTGGCGGGGGACCGGGAGTGCGGCGTGTGCGTGATGCGCGTCGTGCCGGAGCTCGACGCGGGCCCGGTTCTCTCACGCGTCGTCCTTCCCATCGGGGCGCGCGACACCGCCGAGGATCTCCACGACCGCCTCGCCGCCGCGGGCGGCCCCCTTTTGGTCGAGGCGCTCCTTCGCCTGGAGCGCGGCGAGGCGGAGGAGGAGCCCCAGGAGGAGTCCCTGGCCACCTATGCCGCCAAGCTCACCAAGGGAGAAGCCCCGCTCGACTGGGCCCTCGCGGCGGAGGAGCTGGACCGGAGGGTGCGCGGCCTGCGCCCTTGGCCCGTGGCGGAGACGGCTTGGCGGGGGATGGAGAACGGCCCCGTGCGGATCTGGCGGGCATATCCCCTGGCGGCCCGGCCGGGGGAGGAGGCCCGGCCGGGGGAGGTGCTCGGTCCGGGGGACTCCCCCGAGGGGGCCGGCCTGCGCGTCCGGACGGGCTCGGGCGACCTTCTTCTCCTCGAGGTCCAGCCCCCCGGGGGGCAGCGCATGGCGGCGGACGCCCTCCTCCGGGGTCGGCCGCTGGCGAGGGGGGCCCGCTTGGGAGAGGGAGGATGAGCCTCGACGCCGTGCGGCGCGCCGCCCACGCCGCCCTCCTCTCCTTTGAGGCCTCGCCGGAGCACGCCGATGATCTGGTTGCGCGGTTCGCCGGGAGGGATTTCGACGCGCGCGACCGGGCCTTCCTCCGGGAGCTTGTCTATGGGGTCCTCCGCTGGAGGAACCGGCTGGACGCCGCCTGCGGGAGGTTCTTGGAGAAACCGCCCGAGCGCCTTCCCCCGCCGGTCCGGGAGGCGCTGCGCCTGGGCGCCTATCAGCTCCTCTTCCTCGACCGGGTTCCCGCGCACGGGGCGGTGAACGCCTCGGTGGCCCTGGCGGGTCGCGGGGGAGGCGGGTGGGCCAAGGGGCTCGTCAACGCGGTCCTGCGGAGGGTGGCCCAGGAGTCCTTTGAGCCCCCCGGGGATCTGGAGGATCGGCTCGTCATCTGGGAGTCGCACCCGCGCTGGCTCGTCCGCCGCTGGCTGGACGCCCTGGGGCCGGTGAAAGCCCGGGCGCGCTGCGAAGCGAACAACGCCGAGGGGCCTCTCGTCCTGCGCGCGAACCCGCTCCGGGCGGGCGCGCTGGCCGAGCGCCTAGCGGCCGAGGGGATCCCGACCTCCCCGGGCCGGGTGGACCCTGAGTGCCTCCGTGTGGCGTTCGAGCATGCCCCCCGCCCGGCCGCGATCACGGCGACCGCCGCCTTCGCCGAGGGGGCCTTCATCGTTCAAGACGAGGCGTCGAGCCTCGTGGTCCGGTACGCGGCCCCCGGGGAGGGGGGTCGGGTGCTGGACGCCTGCGCCGCTCCCGGCGGGAAGGCGGCCGGGCTCGCCTGGGCCGTGGGGGCGTCGGGGCGGGTGGTCGCCGCCGACGCCGCGGCCTCGCGTCTCGGACGGCTCGCGGACAACTGTGCTAGGATCGGCGCGTCCGTCGGGATCGTGGCGATGGACGCCGCGAATCCCGCCTTCGGCGAGGCCTTTGACCTGGTGCTGGTGGATGCGCCCTGCTCGGGCCTGGGTGTGCTCCGCCGCCACCCGGACGCCCGGTGGCGGCTCCGGGAGGAGGATATCGGGCGCCACGGGGCGCGCCAGCGGGAGCTGCTCGCGGGGGCGGCCCGCGCCGTCCGCCCGGGCGGGCGCCTGGTGTACGCCGTGTGCAGCAACGAGCCCGAGGAGACGGAGGAGGTGGCCGCCTCCTTTCGGACGGAGGGCTTTGTTTCCGACGGCGGCTTGGGGGATCTTCCTCCAGGAGCGCGTTGCTTCGTGGGTGAGGACGGCGCCCTGCGCATCGGGCCGGAGGAGGGTTTGGACGGTTTCTTCGCCATGCGCTGGCGGCGCGAGAGGTAGAGGGTGTTCCGGACGCTGTTGCGGGCTCTTTTTTTGGTCGGTTTCCTCCTCGTGGCGGGAGGGCTGGGCGGGTTTGCGGGGCTCTATTTCTTCCGCGGGGGGGAGGGCGTGTTTTTGCCCAACGTGGTGGGCACGGACGTGGTCCGCGCGCTGGAGATCCTCGGGGAGCTCGGCATCCCGCTCCAGGTGACCGAGCGCGTCTTCAGCGACGAGGTGCCCCAGAGCCACGTGGTGAGCCAATCCCCTCCGGGGGGGCGGCGGATCCGAATGGGCCGGACGGTCTCCCTCGTCCTCAGCCAAGGGTCGCGCGACGTGGGGGTCCCCGTGGTGTCGGGGGAGAACCTGAGCCGGGCGGAGACCCTGATCCGCCGCGGGGGCCTTCGCGTCGGTTGGGTGGAGCGGCTGTTCGACCCCAAGCGCCCCATCGACGATATCAACGATGCGGGGACCACCGAG
>CAYMWZ010000145.1:0-7403 GCA_964394385.1 uncultured Nitrospinaceae bacterium
GAGCCTGGGGCTTTCGGGGTTGGCGCTGCACAGGCGCACCAGCTCGAGGTTTTCCATCCCGCGGATGGTGCGGATGTAGGCTCGGCCCCAGTGGCCGGCCCCGATCAGGCCCAACCGCAGAGGCCGCGCGGTGCGCTCCTCACGCGCCCTTGTAGACACCTTCGGCCCAACGGAAGAAGCGGCGCAAGCCTTCTTGCAGGTCCACCCTGGGCTGGAAGTTCAGGTGCTTTCGCGCCTTCGTGATGTCCGGACAGCGGCGCAGTGGCTCATCGGGCGGGTAGCTGTCGGGGTAGGCCACATGGTGTAACTCAAGTTTTCGCCCCAGAACATTCTCGATGTGCTTCACCAAGGCGACAACCGAGACCTCCGGTTTCTCGTTTCCGATGTTGTAGGCCTCCCCGGGCGTGCCTTCGACCAGGACCTTAATGAAGCCCACCAAGGCGTCGGTAACGTAGCAGAAGGTTCGTGTTTGATCTCCTGAACCATACACGCGCAAGGGTCGGCCTCCGATAGCACGGCTGGCGAAGTTGGGCAGCACGCGGTAGTCGCGTTCGGTCATACCTGGCCCGTAGACGTTGAATGGGCGGACGATTTTGGCGTCGATTCCGAAGTATTCGTGATAAACGCGGCATAGGGTTTCCCCGACCCGTTTGCTTTCGTCGTAGCAAGCGCGCGGCCCGAGAGGAGAGACGTTCCCCCGGTAGCTCTCCGGCGTAGGGACGTATTTGGAATCGGGGTCGCCATAGATCTCACTCGAGCTGAAGAAGAGAATTTTTGCCTGGTACTCTCGAGCCAGTTCGAGCATGTTCTTGGTTCCCCAAACGGCAACCTCGAGGGTCTCGAGGGGATACTTTCGGTAATAGAAGGGACTCGCGATGCCGGCGGCGTGGATGATGTAGTGGAGTCCCTCGGCCGGGCGAAAGGGCCGGATGACATCGTGGCGGATGAAGGTGTGTCCTTTCTCATCGACAATGGAGGCGCCCGTTTCTCCCGCCGTAATCAGATTGTCGAGGACGATGAGCTTGCAGGGGGCGCCAAGCGCATTCTCGTTCAGGCGGGTGAAGAGGGCCGTGAAATATCGGCCCAGAAAGCCCCGCCCCCCGCTGAGGAGGATGGTCTTGCCCTCGAAGGCTCCGGCTGTTTGGCCTAGGCCTTGGACGATTTCCTCAATGTCGCTCTCAAGGTAAAAGGCAACCACGTCCTAGACCACCCGGAGCTCCGGCAGAGGGATGATGAAGTGGCCGCCCCCTTCGGCATAGGCCTTGTGTTTGGTCATGATGGGTTCGGCGAAGTTCCAGGCAAGCAACAAGAGGTAGTCCGGCCGCCGCTCGTAAATCTCCGAGGCGGGCACCACCGGGATGTGGTGCCCGGGCGTGTAAAGACCCTGCTTGAGGGGACTGTCGTCCACGATGAAGTCGATTACGATGGGGTCCAGATCGAAGTGATGCATCAACGTCGTCGCCTTAGCGGGAGCGCCGAAGCCAGCGATCATCTTGCCCTTGCCCTTGATCCCGCGCAATAGTTCCCTCAGCTCGGTCTTGCGCCGCTCGATCCGGGCGGCGAAGGCGCGGTGAGTCTCCGGCCGCCCAAGACCAAGCTTCTCTTCCAGAGTAGCAAGCTCCTTCACGGAGGGCGAGGCCTTCCGCGGCCCTCTGGCCCGCTGGGCCACTCCGCGGAGGGAGCCGCCATGGGTGGGGACGCGACGGGCATCGATCAGTTCCATTCCGCAGCGCGCGAAGAAGCCCCGCAAGGGGCCCACCGCGTGATAGGCCAGGTGTTCGTGGTAGATGGTGTCGAAGAGGAGCTTCTCGTAAACGTCCACCAAATAGGAAACCTCGAAGACGAAGACGCCCTCCGGGGCGAGGAGGGTGCGGACCCCCTCGGCGAAACCTCGGAGATCGTCTGCGTGGGCAAAGACGTTGTTCGCCGTGACGAGGGCCGCCGGCCCGCGCTCGGCGCGGATTTTCTCTGCGAGGTCGGGGATGAAGAAGGCCGGAAGGGTCTCGATCCCCGCCGCGCTGGCCGTGCGGGCGATCTCGCGGGCCGGGTCTACCCCCAGGACCCGCAGGCCCGCCTCTTGGAAGAAGCGGAGGAGCGTCCCGTCGTTGCTCCCGATCTCGACGATGAAATCGCCCGGCTTTAGGGCAAACTGGGCGATGGCCTCGGCAGCATAGTCGCGGAAGTGTTGGACGAAAAATGGAGAGGTGCCTGAGACGTAAACGTAGTTCTCGAATAGGAGCGTAGGGTCAACAACGTCGAGAAGCTGGAGGTGACTACACTCGTTGCAAAGGAAGAGATCCAGGGGAAAGCGCTCTTGCTCCTTCTCCCGCTCGGCGAGGGTGACGAAAGCGTTTGCTGGGGGGGTCGGGGCGAGGGAGATCACCTTCTCCAGCGCGAGGGAACCACACAGGCGGCAATCCCCGCGGCGGTGGAGAACACGGCGCGGTGATCCCTTCATGCCGTGGCCGTCAGATCAGGCGGACCCGCACGACGTCCGCCTCGTAGGCTTCGTGTCCGCGGGGGTTGCGCGACAGGGCGAGGAATTGCGTGTCCTCGGGAAAGCGCATTGCGTGCTCAACCATGGGCGGGGTGAAGAAGAGTTGTCCCGCCCGGATGAGGAGGCGGTCCGGAGGGGCCTCGCTCCCGACCGGCCGGTGGAAATACTCGATGGCGCCCGAGAGGACATAGCAGTAGTGCCAGTCAGTCTTGTGGTAGTGGTTGGCTCGCACGGCCCCCTTCCTCGAGGAGATGAAGACGGCCATGCGCATGTCCGCCTCGATGAGGTTCTGAATCGCGCCCCGCGCGTCCACAAAAGGCTTCTCCAGGGGAACGATGACTTCCTTCGACCATCCGGTCCGCTCGCCATCGTGCTCTTGGGTCATTCCATGCTCCGCCTCGGTGTCCACTTTCCGTGGATTCTTATGAGGCTCACCCCTTCTGCATGTCAAGGCGCCTACCCGCTTCTAGGGCCTCCTCGAACGCATCGAGGAGGCGGTTGATGTGGTGCTCCGGCAGGAATCGGCGGCGGACCTCCTCCCGCCCCGCGGCGCCGTGGCGGCGGGCGAGGCTAGGGTCGGAGAGGTAGGCGTCGAGCGCCCGGGCCATGGCGGGGATATCTTTCCGGGGAATCAAGGCGCCTGTTCTGCCGTCGGCGAGCCAATCGGAGATCCCACCCACGTCGAAGGCGACCGCGGGTAGGCCATGGGCCATGGCCTCGATGCCGACGATGCCGAATGGCTCGGGCCAAGTGGAGGGGACCGCTACCACGCGCGCTCTCGCGTAGGCCTCGGTGAGGCGTTGCCGGGGGACCCAGCCAGAGAACACCACGGTATGGCGGTGGGGAGCCCGGGCGGCAAGCTGTCTAAGTTCTTCGAGATAGGGGCTCTCCCCCGCGATCTCCAGGGTGGTCGGATCGGTGATGTGGTTAAGCCCTTCGATGAGGTGGCCGAACCCTTTCTCGGGGGTGGGGCGGCCGAGAGCCAAGATGCGCCGCTCGGAGGATGGCGAGTTCGCCTCAATGGCGGGGTTAAGCTCGGTGTAGAGATGGAGCACCTCGAGCCGCTCTTGTGGCATCCCGCTCTCGACGAGAAGGCGATAGATATAGCGGCTTGGCAGGAAAATGCGGTGAAAGCGGGTGTGGGCGCGCTGGTTCTTTCGCACGTCGATCCAAACCTTAAGGGCCGTGTCGGGACGGCGGGGCATGCAGAGCTGGGTGTGCGCCTTCCACAGGCAAAGGGCGTCGAAGGGTTTGGTGCAGATGCCGTCCCAGGTGCGGGGCATGCGGCGACCCGAGGGGCAGGTGAGGCGCAGTCCCATCTCGTAGCGGAGAGTAGGTGCGCGGTCAACGAGCGCGTGGAGGGCCGCGGGGTTGAGCCCCTGGATGACGTAAATTACGTCGGGAGCGAACTGCTGGACGGCCTCCTTCACCGCACGGACGGTGGAGGCGGATTGGCTGTGGAGAAAACCCAAGGAGCCCGGAACCCGGTAAACGGGCCGGGTGCTGTCCATGGTCTCCCCGGCAGGGGAGTCGTGCAGCACCCCTACCTCGTACCCCATCCCTTCGAGGCGCGAGATCACATCGAGGAGGTATACCTCCGCCCCCCCGACGAGGCCGTAGTGTTCATTGCAGATGAGGATGCGCATCGGAGCCATGGCCTTAGGCGAGATCGCGGGGAGGGATCATGCTCCGCCTCTCCGCACGGGTTTGCGGAAGGAAACGATGACGTTTTTGCAAAAGCGGTGGCCGAAGGCCTCCTCCATCCTTCCCCACAAACCTTCCCAAAGCCAGTGGGTGAAGGCGAAAGGTTCCCGAGTCCGGAGGGGATTCCTCCTGTGGAGCTTGCCGGAAAGATCGCGCAGAACCCAGGCGGGCTCCCCCCAGGAGCGCCAGTAGCCCTCCCCCCGCCTCTCGACGGGAAGAAGCCCTGTTTTTCTGCCCAGGGCTTCCAACGCTGCCGCTGAATAGCTTCGCTCCCAGCCCCAGGGCCAGGTTCCTGCCCAGATGCGCAGGCGCTTCATGAGCGTGTATCCGGTCAAGGTCTGGGGCGCGCTGACCACGGCCCACCCGCCTGGGGCGAGAAGGCGCTCCTGCTCCCCCATCGTGCCCTGAGGATTCGGGAAGTGCTCCACCAGCCCCTGGTGGAAGATGAGAGAGAAGGTGCCCGAGCGGAAGGGCAGCCGAAAAACATCCCCCCGCACCAGGAGGATTCGCTGGCCCGTCTTTGCGCTCATCCGACGGACCAGGGCCAGGCTTCCCTCGGCGATGTCCACCCCGAAGAAGCAGATGTGGGGGTGACGTCGCGCGAGGAGGCAGGAGTCGATCCCGGTCCCGCAGCCCAGCTCGAGCGCCCGCGCGCCCGGCGGGAGTCCCGCGAGGGCGCGATCCAGCATTTGGAGGTAGCAGCTCCGCTCGGCCAGATGGCGTTGGACGTCGCCCTCCAGGTCGTTTTTCTCCTCCCACTCCTGGTAGATGGCCTCGAATTTTTCCACCGGAAGAGCCGGGGGTTTCATGGGCCTCCCCCCTGCAGGAGAGCCGGATGGAACAGCTCCGGCCGAAACAGCCTCTGCCGGAAACTATATCTCGATTCCGCCGGCTGAACACCCGACGCCGCACGGCCCTCCGGCCCCGTCAGGGGGAGGGGGTCTTCTTGCGGCCAAGAAGGTTGAGGGTCAGTTCGCGGAATTGGCGGCGGTGGGCGAGGAGAAACGCAAGAATGGCCGCGCACAGGACCGCCCCCCCCGCCAGCCGGCCCGGCCAGGTGGCTTCGACCCTTCCTCCCCCGGCCGCCAGATAGGCTTGCCAGGCGAGGTATATCGCCGCCATCCCCAGTACGGGGGTCCAGAGCCGGGGGAGAACGCCTGTCCGGTGGCGCACGAACCAGGGCGAGATGAGAAGAATGACTCCTTCGCTCAGGACGGTCGCCCAGGCGGCCCCGTATCCGCCCCAGCGGGGAATCCACAAGAGATTGAGCGAGACGTTCAGGAGGATCCCAACGATTCGGGTGGTCAAAAAACCCGGGCCCTGAATGCCGACCGCCACCATGACATGGCCCAGGGCGTTGCTGAGGTAGACGATGAAGGCAGCCACGGAGAGGACGCGCAGGATGGCGATGGCGTCGATGAAGGAGGGGCTGAAGATGGCCCGGATGAGGTCTGCTCCAAAGACTGTCATAACGCCGGCCGCCAAGACGCCAAGCATCCCCATGTAATCCGCCGTCTGCTGGTAGAGCCAGGCAAAGCCGGTCGGATTGGCAGGCCAGCGCTCGGCAAGCAGGGGGGCGAGGGAGGTCATCACCAGCCCCGAGCCGAGGAGAGCGAGTTCGACGAACTTATAGGCCGCCGCGTACTGCCCGACCGCCTCGGGGCCTTTCATCCACTCGAGCATCAAGGTGTCCACCCGGAAGTAGACCACCCAGAGCAGGCCCGTCAGCCCGAGGAGAGCGGATTCGCGCAGGATGAAGCGCGCCCGGGCCGGCTCCCAGCGCCAGCGGAGGGGGGCCTCCGAGCGCAGCCTAAGATAGAGAAAAGCCGCCCGCGGGATTCGCACGAAGACGTGGGCGGCGATGAGCCACTCGAGAGGCCAACCCCGCCCCCGTCCCCAGAGAACCACTCCGAGGGTGAGGATCTGGGAGATCACCGAGGCGGCCGCCACGTTCTCGCCCCGCATGCGGACCTTGTGGACCACCTCGTAAGTCTCGAAGGCCGCCACGAAGTGGCTGAGGAGGAGGAAGATCACCGCCCACGCGTAGCCCGGCGGGTATTCACGCGAGAGGAGGTAGAACCCTCCCACCACAACCGCCACACCCGCGAAGGCGAGCTTGAGGACGATTCCCGCCGTAACGAGAGCGTCGGCGTTTTTCTGATCCCGCGCGGTATCGCGGATGAGGATCGCGTCGAAGCCAAAGTTGGCGATGACGGCAGTGAAATTCAGATAAACGAGGGCCAAGGCGTACTGGCCGTAGCCGCCCACCCCGAGATAGCGCGCCAGGGCGCGCGTGATATAGAGGCCGATGAGGGCATTCACCGCCGCCCCAGCGGCGAGCCAGATGGTGTTCGAAAAGATTCGGGGCTTGGTGTCGGCGGCCAAGAAGGGGGACCCCTATCGGCGCGGAAAGGCAGGAGCCGCCGCTCTTCCTTCGGCTCCGGGCCCTCTCCCGCGCGCGGGCGGTCGTCTCAGTATATCGGCTCTATGTTGGGGCCGCATTCATCTCTCCCTCCGGCCGGAATCCAGCCGCTCCCGGCAGGCCTGCGCGACCTCCTTCGGGTCGATCTCGAGGGGAGCGCCCGACCCGCGCTCCTTTCCTACCAGGCACGTGACGCGCTCCGAGGAGGGACGGTATCGGCCAAGATTCTCTTGCTTGAAGAGGGCGACTGTGGGCGCGTCCGCCGCCCAGGCAAGGTGGAGGGCGGCGGTGTCCAGGGTGAGGAACATGTCCATCCGCAGCATCAGGGCCGCCGTTCCGTGGAAGGTAACCTTCCCCACGGTGTCGAGGCTCCCCTCCCCGACCGCGGCGGCGAGGCGAGCCGTCAGGGCCTTCTCGGTGGAGCCGCCGGTGAGGAGAAACCGGGCGTTGCGCTCCCGGCGGAGCGCCCGCATCACCTCCAGAAAGCCCCCCTCGGGCCACACCTTTTCAGGGCGGTCGGTGCCGGGGTTGACGCCGATCAGGGGACCTGGGCCCGGCAGGCTCAGGAGGAGCTCCCCGGCGCACCGCTCATCCTCGGCGTTCGGCCAGGCCTCAAGCGCCCCTCCCTGGTCATCTGCTGCTCCGAGGATACGGACGAGGGCGAGGTTGGCGTCCCGCTCGTTGCGCGGGTCCTCGAGGTTCTCCTCGAGGGCGAAGTGGAAGAATGTCCCCGTCCCCCGCGTATCCCGCCCCGCCAGACGCGGGATCCCCATGGAGCGC
>CAYMWZ010000146.1:0-7322 GCA_964394385.1 uncultured Nitrospinaceae bacterium
ATGAGCGCCGCATCCGAGGCGGGCGGGGCGGGCCCCCGAGGGCGGGACTCGAGGCGCCGCCGGCGCCGCTTCGGCCGCGGGTGGCGGAGGCCCGAGAAGCGGCCCGAGGGCCCCCCGACCCCGCCGCAGGAGCCCGAGGCCCCCCCCGCGCCGGACGGGAGCCTCGTCCTCGTGGACTCCCACTCCCACCTGGCCGACCCGGCCTACGACCGCGACCGCCGCGCCGTGGTCGAGCGGGCGGCGGCCCAGGGGGTGCGCTACATCCTGGCCATGGGCTCGGACTTCGAGACGAGCCGCAAGACGGTGGACATCGCCGGCACCTTCCCGGGGGTGTTCGCCGCCGTGGGGGTTCACCCCCACGAGGTGAAAGGGGCCGACAACAAGACCCTCCCCGCCATCGCCTCCCTCGCCGGGAACTCCAAGGTGGTCGCCGTCGGGGAGATCGGCCTCGACTACTACCGGAACAACTCCCCCCAGAAGATGCAGCGGCACTGGTTCCGCGAGCAGGTCCGCCTCGCCGTCAAGCTGGGCAAGCCCGTCGTCGTCCACTGCCGGGAGGCGGGCGAGGACATCCACGCCATCCTGAGCGAGGAGAAGGTCTGGCGCGTGGGCGGGGTGGTCCACTGCTTCACGGGGGACGGCGACCTCGCCAAGAAGCTCCTCGACCTCGACCTCCACCTGGGCGCGGCGGGCCCGATCGCCTTCGACGGCTCGGAGGAGCTGCGCGAGGCGTTCGCGCGGGCCCCCATCGAGCGCATCCTGGTGGAGACGGACAGCCCCTATCTGGCTCCCCCTCCCATGCGGGGCAAGCGCAACGAGCCCGCCTTCGCCGTCCAGGTGGCCGAGGCACTGGCCGAGGTGATGCGGGCCACCTCCTCGAGGGAGAGGCCTTGGACCTCGGCCAACGTCAGGCGCCTGTTCAAGGTGGGGACCGAGCCGCGCCGGGGGACCATCGCCTACCCGATCGGCGGGAAGCTCTACCTCAACATCACGAACCGCTGCTCGAACGCCTGCTTCTTCTGCGGCCTCTTGAGCGACCGCGTGTACAAGGGCCACGACCTGACCCTCGGGGAGGAGCCGGAGGCCGCCGCCGTCCTCGAGGCGGCGGGGGACCCCTCGAAGTACGAGGAGGTCGTCTTCAGCGGCTACGGGGAGCCGACGCTGCGGCTCGAGGTCCTGAAGGAGGTGGCCCGGGGGCTCAGGGAGCGGGGGGCCCGGCGCGTGCGCCTGGTGACGAACGGCCTCGGCAGCCGCACCAACGGGCGGGACATCCTCCCCGAGCTCGGGGGCCTCATCGACGCGGTTTCGGTCAGCCTCCAGGCCTCAACCCCCGAGGCCTACGCCAAGGTGTGCAAGACGAAGGAGGTCGAGAACCCCTACCCCTCGGTCAAGGACTTCATCCGGGGGGCGCGGCTCCACTTCCCCGAGGTCGAGGCCACCGCCGTCGAGATGCCGGGCCTGATCGACATCGGGGCCTGCGAGCGCGTCGCGCGCGAGGAGCTGGGGGTGGCCTTCCGGCGGCGCGCCTACGTCCTGGCGGATTGATCCACCCTCGCCCTCACACCCCTATGCCGGTGAAGACCCCGCGGGGAGAGCGGCCCTCATCCCCAGGAGCGGGTGTCGGGCCCGGACCTCAGGGCGAGCCTGAAGCCCCAGAAGGCCAAGATCGCCGAGACGGCGAGCGCCAGCCAGCTCGCCCAGGCCGGCACCGCCCAGCCGCCGATCAGGGCCTCCCAACCGAAGACGATTCTCGCCAGGTGCAGAAGGCCGATGATGGCGAAGATGGTCGCCGTGGCCAGAAGGTAGGTCTGCCGATTCATGGGCCGTTCTTTCTCCTCCGGGCATGGTAGGCCCGCCCGCCGCCCCCGCCAAGCGGAGCACCCTCACACCCGGATGTCGATGAAGGCCCCCCGGCCGGAGGGGGCCTCCTCCCCGCCCGCCTGCGCGCCCGCCCCTGGGTCCGGGTAGGGGAGGGTTTCGATGGGCTCGAGGTCGAGGATTTGGCGGGAGGCGCTCCGGGCGAGGGGGGCCCCGGGGCGCCGCTCGTCAAACGCCGCAGGCCCCCCCTCGAACCAGGGGAAGGCCCATTGGGCGAGGCGCACGTCCACGGGCTGGCCCTTCCTACCGCCGCTCCGGCGGCCCGGCCACGATCCGCACGAACTGATCCCCCCCCTCCCAGGCCTCCCCGCGCCGGCGGCGGATCCCCTCGCCGCGCAGCTGGACGATCCTCCCCGGCGGGGTCATGGGGAGGAGGAAGATCCGAAAGGCCCCCCGCAGGGCGGGAGCCTGGACCGTCCCCCCCTCGGCGAGGCGGGAGCGGGGCACCTCGAGGTCGCTCCAGATGTCCAGCCCCCGCCGCCGGAAGCGAGGGTGGGGGCGGACCGAGACGAGGAGATAGAGGTCCCCCGCCTCCCCGCCCCCCCGGCCGGCGCCCCCTCCGCCCCGCAGGCGCAAGGTCTCCCCCTCCTCCACCCCGGCCGGGACCCGGATGCGCAAGGAGGCCCTCGCCTCCGCCTCCCCCCGGCCGCCGCACCTGGTGCAGCCCCGGCGCTCGGGACGCGCCTCGCAGCGCGGGCAGAGGGCGGGCCTGGGGAAGCGGACCCGGATCTCGGTCCCCAGGGCGGCCTGGAGGAAATCGAGGTTCAGGCGGAAGCGCAGGTCCCGCCCCCGGAGGGGGGCGGGGGGGCCGGGCGGCGGCGGATCCTCCTCCAGGGCCGTCCGGTAGGCCGCGGCGAGTGCCTTGAAGTGGCCCTCCAGGTCCGGCCGCCCGGCGTGGAGGTCCGGGTGGCAGGCGAAGGCCAGGCGGCGGAAGGCGCGCCGGATGGCTTGGGGGCCGGCCCCGGGGGGGAGGCCCAGGATCCCGAGCGCCTGGGTCCGCTTGTCCTGGGCCGCGGTGTGCATCGGGTGCCTCCGGCCCATCCCCTGGGGGGTGGGCCTCTCCTTCGTGAATCCTGGGGGGCGGGACCTGTAAATGTACTGCCAATGGCATGAATAATTTCTCGTAAATGTACTGCCATTGGCACTATATTTCAAGTGGCCTAGTTCACTTATTCTGAAAAAAATCCCGCTTGACTTATGGTGCCATTGGCATTACATTTGCATATGGTTTTCACGAAAAGCGCCCGCGAGGAGCGACGAACCCATGGATGAGCCCAAGGCCCCGGCCAAGCGCCGCCACGACAGGCCCATGCAGATCCGCATGACGGGGGAGCTTTTGGACCTCATCCAGCACGCCTCGCAGAAGGCGAGCCTCAGCACCTCGGGTTGGGTGCGGGACCGGCTCGGGCGGCTCGCCCGCAGGGAGCTCCGGGAGACGGGGGACGAGACCCCCCGCCGGAGCCGGCGGGAGAAGTTGAGGAAGAAGTAGCGGGCGGGACCGATGTGGCGCCCGGCCGGGGCCGATGGGGTAGAATGGGCCGCCATGAGCCTCTCGGCCTTCCACCCCCTCATCCGGCGCTGGTTCGAGGAGCGCTTCGGCGCCCCGAGCGCCCCCCAGGCGGCGGGCTGGCCCGAGATCGCCGCGGGGCGCGACGCCCTGATCGCCGCCCCGACCGGCTCCGGGAAGACCCTCGCCGCCTTCCTCTGGGCCATCGACCGCCTCGTGCGGGAGGGGGAGGCGGGCGGGCTCCCCGACGCGACCCGGGTGGTCTACGTCTCCCCCCTCAAGGCGCTCGGCAACGACATCCAGAAGAACCTCCGCGAGCCGCTCGACGCGATCCGCGCCCGGGCGGAGGCGGAGGGGGTCCCCCTCCCCGAGATCCGGGCCGCCGTGCGCTCGGGGGACACCCCCGCCCACGAGCGCCAGCTCATGCTCAGGAGGCGGCCCCACATCCTGATCACCACCCCCGAGTCCCTCTACATTCTCCTGACGGCCGAGCGGAGCCGCCGCGTCCTCGAGACGGCCGAGACGGTGATCGTGGACGAGATCCACGCCGTGGCCGGCGACAAGCGCGGCGCCCACCTCGCCCTCTCCCTCGAGCGCCTCGACGCCCTCTGCGGCCGGCCCATCCAGCGGATCGGCCTGAGCGCCACCCAGCGGCCCATCGGGGAGGTGGCCCGCCTCCTGGCGGGGGAGGGCAGGGTCCTCCCCGGCGGCGCCCCCGGTTGCGCCGTCGTGGACGTGGGCCACCGGCGGCGGATGGAGCTCGCGGTCGAGGTGCCCGGCCAGGAGCTCGGCCCCATCGCCACGCACGAGCTTTGGGCCGAGGTCTACGAGCGCCTGGCCGCCCTCGCCCGCGCCCACCGGGCCACCCTCGTCTTCGTCCACACCCGGAGGCTCGCCGAGCGCGTCGCCCACCAGCTCACCCTCCGCCTGGGGGAGGGCCGGGTGGCCGCCCACCACGGGAGCCTCTCGCGCAAGACGCGCCTCGAGGCCGAGCGGGGCTTGAAGTCCGGCGAGCTGCCCGTCGTCGTGGCGACCGCCTCCCTGGAGCTCGGGATCGACATCGGCCACGTGGACCTGGTCTGCCACCTCGGGGCCCCCCGGGCGCTGGCCGCCCTCCTCCAGCGCGTGGGCCGCTCGGGCCACGGCCGGGACGCGGTGCCGCGCGGGGCGCTCTTCCCCCTGACGCGCGACGAGCTCCTCCAGTCGGCCGCCGCCGTGCGCGCCCTCGGGCGGGGGGAGCTGGACCGGCTCGTTCTTCCCGAAAAACCCCTCGACATCCTCGCCCAGCAGATGGTGGCCGAGGTGGCCGCCTGGGGCGAGGTGGAGGAGGAGGCGCTCTTCCGGAGGTTCCGCCGGGCCCATCCCTACCGGGACCTCGCGCGCGGGGAGTTCGAGGCGGTGCTCCGGATGCTCTCCGAGGGGGTGGCCTCCCGGGGGGGGAGGCGCTCGGCCTACATCCACCGCGACCGGGCGAGGGGGCGGCTGCGCCCCCGGCGGGGGGCGCGCCTCGCGGCCATCACCTCGGGGGGCGCCATCCCCGACTCGGCCGACTACGACGTGGTCGAGGACCCCTCGGGGATCTTCGTCGGGAAGGTGAACGAGGACTTCGCCGTCGAGAGCATGGCCGGCGACATCTTCGCGCTCGGGAACCACTCCTGGCGCGTGAGGCGCGTGGAGCGGGGCACGGTGAGGGTGGAGGACGCCCGGGGGGCGCCCCCCAACATCCCCTTCTGGCTGGGGGAGGCCCCCTCCCGCACGCGGGAGCTCTCGGCCGCCGTCTCGGAGCTCCGGGAGGAGGCGGCCGCGCGCCTGGGCGACCCGCGGGAGGCCCTGCGCTGGCTCCAGGCCGAGTGCGCCCTGGACGCGGCGGGGGCCGCCCAGCTCCTCGCCTACGTCGGGGAGACGGCCCGGGCCCTGGGCCGGGTGCCCACCCAGCGGGCGGTCGTGGCCGAGCGGTTCTTCGACGAGGCGGGCGGGATGCAGCTCGTCATCCACTCCCCCTTCGGCGGGCGGATCAACCGGGCCTGGGGCCTGGCCCTCAGGAAGCGCTTCTGCCTGACGTTCGACTTCGAGCTCCAGGCGGCGGCCACGGACGACGGGATCGTGCTCTCGCTCTCCCCCCGGCACAGCTTCCCCCTGGAGAGCGTCTTCGCCTTCGCGCGCGCGGCCACCCTGGAGGAGGACCTCGTCCAGTCCGCCCTCCAGTCCCCCATGTTCACGAACCGCTGGCGCTGGAACGCCACCCGCTCCCTCGCCGTCTTGCGCCACGGCGGGGGGAGGCGGGTCCCCATCGCCATCCAGCGGATGCGGGCCGAGGACCTCCTGGCGGCGGTCTTCCCGGCCCAGGCGGCCTGCCAGGACAACCACCCCGGCGGCCCCATCGAGCCCCCCGACCACCCCCTCGTGAACGAAACCCTCCAGAACTGCCTCCGGGAGGCGATGGACGTGGACGGGCTGCGGGAGGTGCTGGCCCGGATCGAGAGGGGCGAGATCGGCACCTTCGCCGTCGAGTCCCCCGCCCCCTCCCCGATGTCCCACGAGATCCTGAACGCCAACCCCTACGCCTTCCTGGACGACGCGCCCCTCGAGGAGCGGAGGGCGCGGGCGGTCTCGCTCCGGCGCACCCTCCCCGACCTGGAGGGGGGGATCGGGGCGCTCGACCCGGAGGCCATCGCCGAGGTGCGGGGCCAGGCCCGGCCCGCGGTGCGCGACGCGGACGAGCTCCACGACGCCCTCCTCTCCTGGGGCGTCCTCCCCGAGGAGGAGGCGGAGGAGTGGGAGGCGCTCGCCGAGGACCTCGTGGCCCAAGGGCGCGCCCTCCAGGTGGCCTGGGAGGCTCCCGGCGGCGGGGAGCGCCGGGGGCTCGCCGCCGCCGAGCGGGCGGAGCTGGCCGCGGCCGCGCTGCCGGGGGCGCGCTTCGCGCCCGGGGCGGGGGTTCTTCCGGCCTCTCCCGCCGAGGCGCCGCCTCCCGACGGGGAGGCCGCCCGGCGGGCGGTGGTGCGGGGGTGGATGGAGTGCCTGGGGCCCGCGACGGAGGAGGGCTTGGCCGATCGCCTCGGCCTCGCCCCCGCGGAGGTGCGGATCGCCCTGGCGGGGCTCGAGGGCGAGGGGGCCGTGCTCCGGGGGCGCTTCTCCCCGGGCGGTGAGGCCGAGTGGTGCGACCGGGCCCTCCTCGCCCGGATCCACCGGCTCACCCTGGGGAGGCTCAGGCGGGAGATCGAGCCGGTCCCGGCGGCGGACCTCATCCGCTTTCTCCTCAGGTGGCAGCGCGTCCACGCGGGGACCCAGCTCCACGGGCGCGAGGGCGTCCTCGAGGCGGTCCGCCAGCTCCAGGGGATGGAGCTTCCGGCCCCGGCCTGGGAGGAGCACGTCCTCCCGGCCCGCGTTAAGGACTACGACCCGGCCGACCTGGAGCAGCTCTGCCTGGCGGGGGTGGTGGCCTGGGGCCGGCTCCGGCCCGGCGCCCCGGCGCCCGCCGAGGAGGAGACCCCCCGGAGGCGGCAGGCCCCCACGCGGCGGGCGCCGATCGCCTTCCTGCTCCGCGAGGATCTTACGCGCCTCCTCCAGGGGGGGCGGCCCGCGGCCGGGGTCCTCGCGAGCCTCTCGCCCCCCGCCCGCGGGGTGCTGGATCTCCTCGAGCGGCGGGGGGCCTCGTTCCTGGGCGAGATCGTCCAGGGGACGGGCCGCCTCCGGGCCGAGGCCGAGGAGGCCCTCTGGGAGCTCGTGGCGCGCGGCCTCGTGACCGGGGACGGGGTGGCCGGGCTGCGCGCCCTCGTGATGAGCGAGAGCGAGCAGAGGCGGGGGCGGCGGAGGCTCCGGGCGCTGCCCGGGGGGCGGGCCATCGCGCGCGAGGCGCGGGAGCGCTTCATGCCGGTCGGGCGCTGGGCGCTCTGGCGGCCGGAGGTACGGCGCAGGTGGTCCACGGCCAGGTTGTGGG
>CAYMWZ010000147.1:0-7315 GCA_964394385.1 uncultured Nitrospinaceae bacterium
CGCCATGACCCTCCCCCTCCCCGCCTTCAGAGGATGCCCGCCGCCCGCCCCCCCCCGAGGAGGAGCCACGCCAGGGCCCCGGCGACAAGGTCATCCGCCACCACTCCCCACCCGCGGGGAAAGGCCTCGACCCAGCGCACCGGCTTCACGATGTCGAAGAAGCGGAACAGGACGAACGCGGCGGCCAAGTGCGGGGCCGTGGGAGGAGCCCCCAGCAGGCACAGCATCTGGCCCGCCAACTCATCCACGACCACCTCGGGCGGATCCTTTCTGCCGGTCAGCCGCTCGACCACTCCGGCGGACCAGATCCCCCCCGCCACAAGGAGAAGGACGGCCACCGGGGGCCAAACGCCCCCCCCTTGATAGAGCAGCCAATAGAGGGCCAGGCCCACGGCCGAAGCCGCCGTGCCCGGAGCCCCCGGAACGCGGCCCACCCCCCACAGGGTGGCCACGCCCCAGGCGAAGGCGGGGAGGGCGCCTTCCCCTCCCGGCGGCCTCAGGCCCAACGGCGGACTTTGGGGTTCCTGCCGTTCAGAAGGCACGCTGCGAACTCGCGGGCCCAGCGGTCCGCCGCCAGGATGGAATCGAGGTCCCCGGCGGGGGAGCCCTCGTGCGCCTCCAGCGCCGCTCCCACCACGGCGGGGATGTCCGTGAACCTCGCGGCGTTCTCCAGGAAGGAGGCCACCGCCACCTCGTTGGCCGCGTTGACGACGGCGGGCGCCGTGCCCCCCTCCCGCAGGGCCGCCCTCGCGTGAGCCAGACAGGGAAAGCGCGCCGGGTCGGGCTCCTCGAAGGTGAGCGCCCCGACCTCGACGATGTCCAGGTAGGGAACGCGCAAGGGAATGCGCTCGGGGTAGCTCATCGCATGGGCGATGGAGATCCGCATGTCGGGCACGCTCATCTGGGCGAGGACGCTGCCGTCCACGAACTCCACCATCGCATGAACGATGCTCTGGGGGTGGACGACCACGTCAACCCGATCAGGGTCCAGCCCGAACAGCCAGCGCGCCTCGATCACCTCGAAGCCCTTGTTCATCATGGTGGCCGAGTCCACCGTGATCTTGGGCCCCATCTTCCAGTTGGGATGCTGGAGCGCCTCCTCGGGCGTGACCTCCGACATGCTCCCGAGCGGCAGGGTGCGGAAGGGCCCGCCCGAGGCCGTCAGAACCACCCGGCGCACCTCTGTCCCGGGGCGGCCGGCCAGGGCCTGGGCGACACCCGCGTGCTCGCTATCCACGGGAAGAAGCCCGAGCCCGCGTCTTCTGGCCCGGGCCGTGACGAGCTCGCCCGCCATCACGAGCACTTCCTTGTTCGCCAGCGCCACCGACGCGCCCGCCTCGATGGCCGCCAGCGTGGGGGAGAGGCCCGCCGCCCCCACCAAGGCCGAGAGGACGACGTCCGCCCCGGCGCCGGCCGCCACTTCGCTCAGGCCCTCCTCCCCGCTGAGGACGACCGTCCCCGACGGCGCCAGGGCGCGCACGCGCTCGGCGTCCGCCGGATCGGCGACGGATACGATCCGGGGGCGGAAGGCCCGGGCCTGCTCGGCCAAGCGCCCCCAGTTCCTCCCCGCCGCCAGGGCGACGGCCCGGAAGCGGTCGGGGTGGTCGGCGACGATCCGGAGGGCGTTCTCCCCGATGCTGCCCGTGGAGCCCAGGATGGCGATTCGGCGCTGCATGGCGGCCCCTTGGTCGGAATCTAGGTGGCGAGGGTCCAATAAAAATAGTAGAACGGCGGGCCTGCGAGGAGCAAACCGTCAATTCGGTCCAGCAGGCCCCCGTGGCCTGGGATGAAGGCGGCGGAGTCTTTCTCGCGGGCGGCCCGTTTGAGGAGGGACTCGCAAAGGTCGCCCAGTTGGGCGAAGGCCGCGAGGAGGAGAGCCGCCGTGCCCGCGGCGATGGGACTCAACCCGCCCAGCCCGGCCCAGGCGGCAAAGGCGGCCCCCGCCGCCGCCCCCCCGAGGAGGCCTCCCACCGCCCCCTCCACCGTCTTTGCGGGGCTGATGGCCGGGGCGATCTGCCTGCGGCCCATGGCCCGGCCCACGTAGAAGGCGGCGACGTCGTTCGCCCAGACCACGGCGAGGAGAAAGAGGACGGCCTCTCTTCCTCCCGGCAGGGCACGCGCCGAGGCGATGAGCGCCCCGGCCCCCCCGATCCAGAGCACGCCAAGGAGAGACACTCCCGCCCCGGCGAGGCCGGCCTTGGGGGTCTCCGCCCTGATCGAGCGCACCAGAAGGCGCAGCAGGATGAGGGTCAGGACCAGCCCGGGCATGGGCCCCCCGGCCCAGGCCGCGATGAGGAACGCCCCCGCGTCGAGCGCGCCATCCCACCTGCGGCCGAGCCAGCCGCAAGCGTCGAGGAGCCGCTGATACTCCCAGCCCGCCCGAAGGACGAAAAGAAGGACCAGCCAGAAAAAGCCGATGGGGGGGGCGTACGAGACGACGAGGACGACGGGCGCCGCGAGCGCGACCGCGCTCAGGACGCGGGCCACAGGTTGCTAGCCTTTCCGCGCCGCAAGCTGCTCTTCGGTGAGGCCAAACTTCCGCACCCGGGACTGGTAGGCGAGGACGGCCTCCTCCAATTCCCGCTCTCCGAAATCCGGCCAGTAGAGGTCCGTGAAGAAGAGTTCCGCGTAGGCCGCCTGCCACAGGAGGTAGTTCGAGAGGCGCAGCTCCCCGCTCGTGCGGACGAGAAGGTCGAGCTCGGGCAAGTCGGCGGTGTAGAGGTGGCGCGCGACGTCGGCCTCGTCGATGTCCTCGGGGTCGATTTTGCCGGCCTGGGCCTCCCGGGCGAGGGCCCGGGCGGCGTCGGCGATCTCCCGGCGGGCGCTGTAGCTCAGTGCCAGGGTGAGCACCATGCCCTCCTGCCGGGCGGTATCTCGCATCGTGCGCGCCACAATCTCCTGCGCGAAACGGGGCAGGTCCTCGAGGTGGCCGATCGCGTTGAAGCGGATGCCCTCGCGCAGCATGCGCCTGAGCTCGCGCTCCAGGAACTCCGCCAGGATGTCCATGAGGGCGTCCACCTCATCCCTCGGCCGGCTCCAATTCTCGAGAGAGAAGCTGTAGAGGGTGAGCGCCCGGAGGCCCATCCGGCGGGCGTGGGCGACGACGCGATCCACCGCTTTGACCCCCTCGCGGTGGCCGGCGATGCGCGGCAGGAAGCGCTGCTTCGCCCAGCGCCCGTTGCCGTCCATGATGATTCCCACGTGGCGCGGCAGGCGGGCCAGGTCGATCCGCGGGTTGATCTGAGGCTCCATGAGCCGCCCTCCCCGGGCGGGGTTAGACGTCGAGGATCTCTTTTTCCTTCGATGCGAGCAAGCCGTCGATCTGGGTGACGAACTGGTCGGTCAGCTTCTGCACCTCGGCCTGGCCCCGGCGGAGGCCGTCTTCGGTGAGCTCTTTGCTCTTCTCCCGGGCCTTGAGGCCCTCGTTGCCATCGCGGCGGATGTTCCGCAGGGCGACTTTGTGCTCCTCGGCCATTTTCTTGAGCAGCTTGACCATCTCCTTGCGGCGCTCCTCCGTCAGAGGAGGGACCGGAACCCGGATGATCTTCCCGTCATTCGATGGGTTCAGCCCCAGCTCCGCCTTCTGGATGGCTTTTTCGATTTCCCCCAACGCCCCCCGGTCGAAGGGCTGGACGACGATGAGCTGCGGCTCGGGCGCGCTCAGGGTGGCGAGCTGGTTCAAGGGGGTGGGGGTCCCGTAGTACTCCACCTTGAGGTGGCTGATGAGGGCGGTCGAGGCACGCCCCGTGCGCACGCGGGCGATCTCCTCTTTGAAGGTATCCACCGTGGCGGTCATCCGCCGCTTGAGGTCGCCGACCAAATCGTTCATCGGCCCGTCGCCCTCCGTCCTGTCCCGGCGGGGAGCGAGGCTCCCTTCCCCACCGGCTGACCCCGGCCCACGGGGGCCCTAGCGGGACGCGACCAGGGTTCCCACCTGCTCCCCCTTCACCACGCGCCGGATGTTGCCACGCTTCATGAGGTTGAAAATGATGATGGGGAGATTGTTGTCCATGCACAAGCTGATGGCCGTGGTGTCCATCACGGAAAGCTGCCGGTTGAGCACCTCGATGTAGGTGAGTTCCCGGATGAACTCCGCCTCGCTGTCCTCCCGCGGGTCAGAGGAGTAGACCCCGTCCACGTTCGTGGCCTTGAGGATGCACTCCGCCCCCACCTCGATCGCCCGCAGGCTCGCCGTCGTATCCGTCGTGAAGTAGGGGTTTCCGGTCCCCCCGGCGAAGATGACCACCCGCCGCTTCTCGAGATGGCGGACCGCCCGGCGGCGGATGTAAGGCTCGCAAAGCTCCGCCATGTGGATGGCGCTCTGCACCCGGGTGACGAGGCCCGCCTTCTCGATGGCGTGCTGGAGGGCGAGGGCGTTGATGACGGTGGCCAGCATGCCCATGTAGTCGGCGTTGGTGCGCTCCATTCCCGCGGCGGCGGCCGCGGCGCCGCGAAAGATGTTGCCCCCGCCCACCACGATCGCCATGTCGACCCCCAGCCGGTGGACCTCGGCGACCTCACCGGCGATCTCATCCACCACGGCGTGGTCGATGCCGTACTTGAGCCTCCCGCCGAGCGCCTCGCCCGAGAGCTTGAGGAGAATCCGGTGGAAGCGGAGGCCGTCGCTCAATGGACCATCCCCCAAAACCGGCCCGAGTGCGGCCGGGACATGCCTACTCCGCCCCCCGCTCGGAGGTCTCCCCGAGCTGAAAGCGGAGGAACCGGGAGACCGTGATCGGCTCCCCCAGCGCCTTGCTCCGGGCGGCGAGCACCGCCTTGACCGTCTGATCGGGATCCTTCACGAAGGGCTGCTCGGGCAGACAGATCTCCTTGATGTATTTGTTAAGCCGCCCCTCCACGATCTTGGCGAGGATGTTCTCGGGCTTTCCCGAATCCCTCTGCTGGGCGAGAAGGATCTGGCGCTCGCTCTCCATCACGCTCGTTGGGATCTTGTCCGGCTGGAGGTAGAAAGGGTTGCTCGCCGCGACGTGCATGGCGACGTCCTTGGCCGTCTCGGCGAACTCGGGGCTGGCGGCCTTCGCCTCGGAGGCGCAGTGGATTTCGACCAGCACCCCGATCCGGCCGCCGGGGTGGACGTAGGAGGCCACCCGGCCGGCCTGGCCCTGCGGCAGGGCGAAGCGTGCCCCCCGCGCGACGACGATGTTCTCGCCCAGCTTGGCGATGGCGGCGGTGACGGCCTCCTGGATGGGCTCCCCCCCGGCACGGGGAGGCAGGCTCTCCTCCCCCGCCCGCGCGACGTGGGCGGCGACCCGGGCGAGGAGGGCCTGAAAATCCTCCGTGCGCGCGACGAAGTCGGTCTCGCAGTTCACCTCAACGAGCGCGCCCAGGCGTCCGCCCGCCTCGACGAGGGCCGCGACCCCTCCATCGCTCGCAGCGCGGCCTGCCTTCTTGGCCGCGCTGGCCAGGCCCTTCTCGCGGAGGTAGCGGACGGCCTCCTCGAAATCGCCATTCTTCTCCCGGAGGGCCTCCTTGCAGTCCATGATCCCTGCGCCCGTTCGTCCGCGCAGCTCCTTCACCATCTGTGCGGTCACTTCCATTCTCGAAGATTCTCCTTCGGCTCTCTGCCCGACGATCGCGGCCCCCGCGTTCCGGAGGATCTCGGCTCAGGACTTCGGGGGCCCCTCTTTCCCGCCGCTCTTCTGGGCGGCCGCCAGGATCTCCGCGGCCACCTTGTCGCCCGAGGCCATGACGGCCTCCACCTCCTCGGCCCCCGTCTCGGCGCGCGTGGTCAGGCCCTCGGCCACGGCCTGGGTCGAGCGCGAGATGAAGTAGCGGATGGACCGCAGGGCGTCGTCGTTGCCCGGAAGCACGTAGTCGATCCCCTCCGGATCGGAGTTCGTGTCCACGAGGGCGATGACGGGGATGCCGAGCTTGCGGGCCTCGCGCACCGCGATCTGCTCGTGGCTGGCGTCGACGACAAAGAGGGCCTGCGGCAGCCTCTCCATGGTCTTGATCCCGCCGAGGAATTTTTCGAGGCGCTGGCGGTCCTTCTCCCGGCGGACGGACTCCTTCTTCGCGAGCAGGTCGAAGGTCCCATCGGCCTTCATCGCCTCGAGGTCGATCAGCCGGGCGATGGACTTCTTGATGGTGGCGTAGTTCGTCAGGGTCCCTCCGAGCCAGCGCTTGGTCACATAGGGCATCCCCACCTTTTGCGCCTCCTCGGCGACGATTGCCTGGGCCTGGGATTTCGTGCCCGCGAAGAGGATCTTGCCCCCCCGCGCGGCCACGTCCCGCATGAACTCGCGCGCCTGGGAGAAGAGGCGGACCGTCTTTTGGAGGTCGATGATGTAGATCCCATTGCGGGCACCAAAGATGTAGGGCCGCATGCGCGGGTTCCACCGGGTGGTCTGATGCCCGAAATGGGCGCCGACTTCGAGCAGCTCTCGCAAGGTGATCGGGGTCAACGCAACGCTCCTCTTGCTCCGCCTTTCGCCGAGGCGGAACCCTGCCAGCACCCCGGCGGAGGGGGCTGAGATGAACTCCAACGCAACTGATGGCTCAAGATCTACCCGCGCGAATCCGCCATCGCGGCGGCCGCCCCCGCGCGGCGCCAGGGAATGTCTCACAAGGCAAGGGAGGATTCAACCCCCGGGAACCCAAGCGGTTAGGTCCGGTACTCGGCGTTGATGCGGACGTACTCGTAGCTCAGGTCGGTGGTCCAGCACACCGCCTCGGCCGCGCCGACCCCCAGGTCCAGCTCGACCGCGAACGCCGGCTCCTTCAGCGCCCGGGCCAAGGGCGCCTCCCAGCCATCCACGGGGGCTCCCGCCCGGACCACCTCCACGCCCCCGATCCGCAGCCCCATGCGGGCCGGCTCGACCCGGACCCCGCTCCTCCCGGCGGCCGCAAAGATGCGGCCCCAATTGGGCAAGCCCCCGAAAAAGGCCGTCTTGACCAGCAGGCTCTCGGCCACCTCCCGGGCGGCGCGTCGGGCCTCCCCGGGGTCGGCCGCCCCGCGGACCCGCATCTCGACCACCTTCGTCACCCCCTCCCCGTCGCGCAGGACGGCGAGCGCAAGCTCGCGGCACACCCGGCTGACGCCCGCCGCGAAGCGGGAGAGCGCCTCCCCCTCCCCCACCCGGATCCCGGAGGCGCCGGTGGCCGCGAGGAGCACGGTGTCGTTCGTCGAGGTGTCGCCGTCGATCGTGATGGCGTTGAAGGTCGCCTCCGCGGCGGGGCGCAGCGCGGCGGCCAGGGCGGCGGAGGGCACGGCGGCGTCCGTGGCGAGGAAGGCCAGCATGGTCGCCATGTCGGGCGCGATCATGCCCGCCCCCTTCGCCATCCCCCCCAGCCG
>CAYMWZ010000148.1:0-7299 GCA_964394385.1 uncultured Nitrospinaceae bacterium
AGATCATCAAGAAGCTCGCCGCCGGCGGCCTCACCGTCATCTTCATCACGCACAAGATCAAGGAGGTCCTGGCGAACTGCGAGAGAATCACTGTGTTTCGCGCGGGCCGCCGGGTGGGCACCATCCCCCGGAGCGAGGGCACCCAAGAGAGACTCGTCCAGATGATGGTGGGCGAGCGCGGGGCGCCGCCGGAGGGGGAGCGCCCAAGAGCCCCCCTCGGCGCGCGCGAGGCGCCGCCCGCCCTCTCGGTTCAGGGTCTCCGCGTGGCGGGGGAGGGAGACTTGCTCCTCCTCAAGGATATCTCGTTCGACGTCCCGCAGGGCTGGAGCGTGGGCCTCGCCGGCGTCTCCGGGAACGGCCAGCGGGAGCTGGCCGAGGCGATCGCGGGGCTGATCCCCCCTCAAGCCGGAAAGATTTCTCTGAAGGGCCGCGAGATCGGGAATCTCGGCGTGGCCCAGCGAATTTCCCTCGGCCTCACCCTCATCCCGCAGGACCGGCTCGAAGAGGGGATCCTGCCCGACCTCTCCCTGGCCGAGAATTTCGCTCTGGGGCTCCACCCCCACATCTTCAAGGGCCGGGGCATATTCGAACCTTCGAAGGCCCGTGAGATCGCCCAACTCGCCATCAACAAATATGACATCAAGGCGCCTGACGAACTCGTCCCCGTGGCCCAGCTCTCCGGCGGAAACATCCAAAAGGTGCTCATCGCCCGGGCCATCACGCTCTCTCTTCAGACGGGGAGCGTCGCGATGGTTGCCAACAATCCCACCCGCGGGCTGGACATCAAGGCCACCGCCTATGTCCACGCCCGCCTGCGCGACCTGCTCGCCCAAGGGTGCGGAGTATTCCTCATCTCGGAGGATCTGGACGAGCTTTGCCTCCTCTGCCATCGGATTCTGGTCATCCACGGAGGCGAGATCCTCGGCAGCTTTGACGGCCCCGAATACGACGTGTACCGAATCGGCGCCTTGATGGCTGGCCAGCGGGAGAGGGCCTCGGGATGACCGCCCTCGCCGAGAACCTGCGAACCCGGGCGGTGCGGGAGTTCGGGGCCACATACTTTCTGGCCGCAGTCCTCGCCCTGGCGGCGGGCGTGCTGTTCGTGCTCGCGATGGGGGGAAACGTCTGGGTCGCCTTCCAGACCGTGCTCCGCTCCTCAGTCGGAACGTGGAGCGGCTTCGCCCAGACGCTCAACAAGTTTTGCCCTCTCCTGCTGGGCACGCTCTCCGTGGCGGTCGCCATGCGGGGCGGCCACTTCAACATCGGGGTGGACGGGCAGATCTACGCGGGCGCAATCGCGGCGACGGGCCTGGCGTTCACCCTTCAGGGATGGAACCTGCCTTGGCCCCTCTTCGTGACGCTCGCCATGCTGGGGGGAATCCTGGGAGGAGCGCTGTGGGGGCTGGTCCCGGGACTGCTTCGGGTCCGCTACCAGGCGAACGAAATTTTCATCACGGTGATGCTCAACTTCGTATCATTTTCCCTCGTCGATTACCTCGCGAACGGCCCCTGGAACGATCCGCTCGCCGGAGAGGCGATCACCCGGCCCATCCCGCCGGCGGCGAAACTCCCTGCCTTGATGCCCAAATCGGGGGCGCACATGGGGGTCTTCATCGCCCTGGCGGCGGCCGTTGGGGTCTACGCTCTCATGGCACGGACCGTGCTGGGATACGAGATCCGCGCCGTTGGGACCAACCCCACGGCGGCGCGCTTCGGCGGGATCAACGTCGCCCGCATCACCCTCATCATCATGCCCATATGCGGCGCCCTGGCCGGTTTGGCGGGGGCCATCGAGGTCTCCGGCCTGCACCAGAGCCTGATGCTGGGTCTCATCGGCACGGAGGGGGCCCCCACCTACGGGGTGATGGCCATCCTCGTCGCCGTCATCGGGCGGAACTCCCCCATCGGCGTGACCCTCGCGGCGTTCGTCTTTGCCGTTCTCTTGGTCGGCTCGGATTCGCTCCAGCGGAGCATCGGCCTTCCGGGCTCGGCCGTCTTCGTCTTCCAGGCCATCATCGTCTTGACCGTCATCTTCGTCGAAGCCCGGCGCAAACTCTAAAGGGCGCGGCGGGCCCGCCGCCGGCACGCGAACCCTAGGCCGCCCTCGCCACGACCGCGACCGGCCCTCCCCCGGGAGGGCCCTGGTGCTCCGCCCCGCCCGACACATAGATCATCGGATCCCCCACCACGGAGGCGATGACGGCGTTGACCACGCACCGCGCATGGCGCGTGCTGTTGATGTCGGAGTCCTCCAGCATCGTGTGCCGGCGTCCGCGCACCAGGCCGTCGGGGCTGGCCTCGCACTTGGCAAAGACGTTCACGATTCTTTGCCGCTGGTCGGGCGACAAGCTCCATTCAAATCCGATCCCGGCGCTGGCCAGCGCCTCCTTGACCGCGTCTCGATCGATGGCATCCCGCATGACGCTGTGGCCGATGACCAAGTCGCCGCTCCAGGCGGCGCTGTTCCCAAACACCATCACCTCGTTGCACGTCAGCTCGATGCCCGATGAGGTCGATGCGACACCCGAGGAGAGGGTCCAATCCCGGCAAATGATGTCATCGCTCACCTTCCCTCTCTCCACCTCTCCGGCCGCGATCGCCACCCCGAGGGCCGAGGCCGCGCGGGAGTAGGCCATGGACTTGTAGGTGTCCTCGGTACATACGGTTTTGCCGCGGCGGCGGGCATCTTGAATGCGATCGGCCGTGAGGAGCGGGCACTTCACCTGGACGAAGTGGAGGTCGCCTGCTCTTTCGATCTGCGCCTCCCGCATCAGGCGCCGCACCAACTCGGCCGTCTCCTGAACTTGCGCCATGCGACCCATCTCTTCCGGCAGGAAGTTCCGCGTATGGCCCGAGGCGATGGCGAGGCGCTTTTCTTTTCCATCCCCCTGACCCTGGCCCGAACGGGCGAAGACGGTGAAGTGGGGACTCATGACTCCCTCCGTCCCCCCCGACATGATCATCGCGATCCTCTCCTCGGCCTCCCTGCGCGTGATCCCGAGACGCCGGGAAAAGTAGTCGCTCAAAACAAAGGTGCTGAAGCCACGGGAAAAATCGTTCACGCACCCGTTCCCCTCGGTCTTCCCCATGACGCACACCACATCCTCCGGCCGACACCGCCCCGATTCGACCAATTCCACCACCCCGCCGATGTCATCGGGGGATTTCGTAGAAACGCGGAATACCTTCGCTTCCATACCCAGGCCTCCTCGATTGTTGATCGCGCATTGAGCGGCTCAGGCCGAAGGCGGAGCCCGCCCTTCCCCCGGGTGACCCGTCCGATTGCGGCGCGTTCCCTCTACTTCTCGGCCCTCTTGTGAATCTGGCTCATCTTCAACGAGCGGCCAGCGGAATACACCATGCAGCCAACGGGGTAGTGGTAGGGGCCGTGAGGCACACCTCCTCCTCCGTAGACGTAGTCGCCGCGTTTCAAGACCTTTCCGGCCACGTGCATCTCGCCCTCGAGGACCAGAGTGCTGTGGTAGTAGTCGTGGGTGTGGCGCGGCTCCACGTATCCGGGGGGAAACTTGACAAACTTGTCCACCCGCTCGGAAACCTCGTCGGATCCCTCGGCGATAATCTTCACTTGGACTCCGGGAGGCAGGCCGAGAATTTTCTCGCCGTCCTGCCATTCGATCCCGTCGGTGTTGATGGCCATGAATGGCTCAGATGGTTTCACTTGGGTTCCTCCCCTCAAGGTCCTGACAGGGCGGCGCGAAAGCCGCGGTCCGATCCATCTCTCTCTGCACGGGAAACTCGGAAAAGGCTAGCAAGAAACCGATGGGGCCACAATTCCGACGGCCTCGCATGAGCGCAGGGGAAATCGAGGTTTAATGCGCACCCAGGGAGTGCGATGCTCCAAGCCCGCATGCGCTCGCGATGGCGCTTGCCGGGACGGGCCAAGCCGAAACGAACTCAATGAAACTCCAGGGATTGGACCCAAGACCGAATGGGGAGCGGCCATGCCTCAAAGGCCCGATCTCTTACCAGTATTTCATGGCGTCCTCGAAAATCTGGGCCAGCTCTTCAGCTCCGACCGGGCGGGGAGACAGCTTGATCACGCGGTGCTGGGGCAAGGCTCCTTGCACGAGCTGCGGGATATCATCCTTGCTGTATCCGATTGCGCTGAGTCCGTTGGGAATTTTGAGTCGCTTCATTAAGCGAATGATCACGTCCGAAAGGACCCTGCCCGCATCTTCCGGCCTTGCATTGGAGACATCCGCGCCAAGGGCCTCGGCCGCTTGAAGGTGCCTTTCGGGGCAAGATGGCGCGGTGAAGCGGAAAGCCGCCGGCGCGTTGAGGACGACCGCAATCCCATGCGGGACGAGCGGATGGTCAACGGGGTAGCCCTCCGGCTTGAAGCCGCGGACCATGCCCGAAACCGGATATGACAATCCGTGCGGCAGGGTCACGCCGGCGTTTCCGAATCCGATCCCCGCGTAGGCCGCCGCAAGGAGCATGTTGCCCCGGGCCTCGTCGTCGCCGGGATCCTCGACAGCGCGGATGAGATACTTGGCGATCATCCGCATCGCCTGGAGCGACCAGATATCAGAAACGGGGTTCGAGCCCTGGTACGCCGGCCTCAGGACCGGCGATTCGGGTCTCGGGCGGGTGCTGAACGGCATCGCCGTGTAGGACTCGATGGCGTGCGAAAGCACGTCCAGCCCCGTCGAGGCGGCAACGAGGGACGGAAGAGTCCTTGTGTTCTCCGGGTCGATGATTCCGAGGGTGGGCTTCAGGCGCCGATGCGCGATGCCGGTCTTGGCGCGCATCTTCTCCAGATCGAAAATGGCGACGCCGGTCGTCTCGCTGCCCGTCCCCGCCGTGGTGGGAACGGCGAAGAGCGGCTTGAGGGGGCCGGGCACGGGCAGGCCTTTTCCGATGGGCGGATTCACATAATCGAGGAAATCCCCCGCCGGATAGGTGGAATACAAATTGGCCGCTTTGGCGGTGTCCATGATCGAGCCGCCGCCGACCGCGACAAAGCCCTCGAATGCGCCCGCTTTCGCAAATTCGATGGCCTCCTGGAACGAAGCATCCGTCGGTTCGATCCGGACCCGATCGAAGAGGGCATACTCGATCTTCTGGCGGGAGAGCGACTCCAGCACCGTGGATACCGGCGGCAGCCGGCACAAGGCTGCATCGGTGAGGACCATCACCCGCCGGAGGCCCAACTCGGCCAGATCCATCCCGACTTCCCGCGTCGCGCCGGGCCCGAAGCGAATGCTGGAGGTGGCTATCTCAAACGCATATTCCTTCACCATGCCCTGCCCCTCCATGCCGAACCGATGCCCTCCCCGTCCGGGAGAAGCAGAGGGGAGGGCTCTTCCCTTTTTTGCAGTCTATCCCCCTCCTTTTCTTTGAAGCGTCTCGTCGCCGGAACAGGCCCTACACCACCGGCGATGCGCCCCCGTCCACGTTGATGGCGACGCCCGTCACATAGGAGCCCGCGTCGGAGGCCAAGAAGCAGGCCACGCTGGCGAACTCCTCGGCGTCGCCCACGCGGCCCAAGGGGATGGTCTTTCCCATGTCGCGCATGTACTCCTCGAAGGTCTTCTCCGGAGCCTGGTTCCGATGGTGGCCGAGCCACTGGTCGGTGACGAACCGCCCCGTGCATAGCGCGTTGACCAAGACGTTATAGGGGGCGCCCTCTTTCGAGAGCACCTTGGTCAAGGCCATGCCCGCGGCGCGGGAGACCGCCGTCGGCGCTCCCTCGGCGGGAGGCGCCTTGGCGGCGGTGTTCAGCACGTTGATGACCCGCCCCCACCTGCGCTGCTTCATCCCGGGGAAGGCCAGCCGGCAGAACCGGATGGCGGCGAAGAGCTTGAGATCGAAATCGGATTGCCAGTCCTCGTCGGTGAGCTCCTCGAACCTGCCGCGAACCGAGGTGCCCGCGTTGTTGACCAGGATGTCCACCTGGCCGAAGTCCTTGGCCACGGCCCGATAGCTTTCCTCGACCTGCCCCGCATCGCTCACATCGCACGGCCGGGCCATGACTTTGGCCCCGGGAGCGGCGGCTTCGATCTCCGCCTTGGTTTCGCTTAGAACATCAGCCCGTCTCGCCAAGATGGCCACGTTCGCGCCCGCTTGGGCGAACTTGAGCGCCATCGCCCGCCCCAGGCCGCGGCTGCCCCCCGTGATCAAGGCCGAGCGTCCCTCCATCCGAATCTGCATCACAGGATCCCCCGAACGGGAAGCTTCAAACGTCCGCGAAAATGTCCCCTCTAAAATGATTGTACCACCCCCCTTGGGATCCTCGAGCGGCAGGAACCCTCAGCGGGGACAATCTTCTCTCCCGGCCACGACCGGCCCCGGGGGGGCAGGCCAACCGGCCCTGCGGCTTCGTCTGTGGACCAAGAATCAAGGGAGGACTCGATTAAAAGCTCCCTCGGCAATCGTCCACTCACCAACCCATCTTCTCCATGCGACGCAGGATCTCGGCGCCATATCGATGCATCTCCTGGGGTCTGCGGGCGAGAGGCGCCGGCAAGCAGGCCGCCAGGCGCGCACTTTGCTCCCGGGTGAGGCGGCTCGCCGGGAGCCGGTAATGAAAGCGCGAGGCGGCTTCCGCCCCAAAGACGCCCGGACCCCACTCCACGACGTTGAGATAGAGCTCCAGCAGCCGTTCCTTGGAGAGGATGAGTTCGGCAAACGGCACCAAAGTGAACTCAATGCCTTTGCGAATGAACGAAGGGTGGGTGGTTAAAAAGAGATTCTTGACGAGTTGCTGGGTGATGGTGGACGCGCCGCGGGGGATCCGGTCCGTTTCCCATCCCTTCTCAATGACCTTTCCCAGCTCGACCCAATCGATCCCGCTGTGTTGATAGAACCGACTATCCTCGGCCGCGATGACGGCATGTTGAAGATGCAGGGGAATGTGGGCCAGAGGAAGAAAGCTGGCGCGCTTCGCGTAGGATTCTCCGCGGAAAATCGCCTCCACGCGCCTTTGGACTTGGACCGACGTAAGGACAGGATTCCACCAGCGCAAGGAGAGGAGGCCAAGAAGACAGAAAAGGTAAAAGGCCGCGACAACGACGAGAAGAACCCGGAGGACCCGCCTTCCGGCTTCCCTCGCTCGCCCGCCGCGCCGAAAGATCCTCTTCATGACATCTCTCGGCCCCGAGGCGGGGACAAGATGGAAATTAGCCATTTGACGCGGGGCTCTTGCACGAGAACGCGATGGAGTGGGCTCGAATCAAGAAACAATTCCTCCCCCCCGGCACGGGAGAAGAGTCGGAAGGGCTTGTCTGGCGGAGAGGGAGGGATTCGAACCCCCGGTGCAGTCGCCTGCACAACAGA
>CAYMWZ010000149.1:0-4549 GCA_964394385.1 uncultured Nitrospinaceae bacterium
GGCCATCAGGAACCGGCCCCCGGAGGCCCGGAGCGCGCGCTCGAAGTGCGTCCTCGCCTTGGCCGGGTCGCCTCCCAGCAGGCGGGAGCGCCCGCCGTAGTAGACTCCGAAGAAAAGATCCGGCCCGCCGTAGTAGAACGTGGGGCCCAGGGCCAGGGCGCGGGCCATCATGGCCTCGACGCGGGGGAGGTCGGCCACCGCCTCGGGGTCGTCCCGGCTCAGGTTGATCCACCCGCTCCAGCAATAGGCCGTCCAGAAGAGGAGGGGGAGATCCTCCCCCTGGAGCCTGGCGAGGGCCTCCCGGAGGCGGGCGAGCCCGCCCGCAAAGGCGCCCTCGAAGCCCGGCAGCTCCCGCAGCCCCGCCAGGCCGTGGTCGCGCCCCCGGCGGTAGAAGGCGCGGGCCCGGCCGGGCTCTTTCTCCTCCAGGAAGGCAAAGGCGAAGCCGCCGTACACCTGGGCGGCGGCCCGGCGCAGATCCGGGTTCCCGGGGTCCGCCCGCAAGAACCCCTCCAGCATCACGAAGAGCGTCGGGGCCGCCTCGCGCGCCTGGGCCGGGTCGGGCTCGGCGTTCATGGCGGCGAGGAAGTCGTCCAGGACGAGGGCGGAGGTCCGGGCGGCGAACTGCCGGGGGGTGCACCCGGCCAGTGAGGCCGCGAGGAGGGCGAGAATCGCGAGGTGGAGGCGCGCGCGTCGCATCGCGAAATTATGCCACAAGCCCCCCTGCGGCGGAGGCGTCCGTTTGAGCGCGGATGCAGGGAACGCTCGATCGGGCGCCCCTACGCATCCTTGTAGGGCCGGACGCGCTCCCCGTTGAACTCGAGGCCGAGACCCGGTTTCTCGGGGATGCGCATGACGCCTCCCTCGGGGACGGGGGGGTCCTTGAAGAGCATGGCGTCCAGGCCCGCGGGCTCGAGGTGGTACTCGAGCCGCCAGCCGTTGGCCACCGCCCCCACCAGGTGCATGTTGAAGTGGGGCCAGCCGTGGGTGGCGACGGGGAGGTTCCAGGCCTGGGCCAGGTGGGCCACCTTCAGGCCCTCGGTGAAGCCCCCGACGAAGACCACGTCCGGCTGGGCGATGTCCACCGCGCCTCCGGCGATCAAGTCGCGGTGGCGCCAGCGCATCCCCTCCTGCTGGCCCGCGGCGATCGGGATGGTGGTCGAGGCGCGGAGCTGGACCAGGTCCTTGATGTCGTTCCCGGCCACGGGCTCCTCGAACCACTTGACGCCGTAGGGCTCGCAGCGCCGGGCGAGGTCCTTCGCCTGCACCAGGTTGAAGAGGTGGTTGGCGTCCATCATGATCTCGGTGTCCCCCCCCACCGCCTCCCGCACCTCCCGCACCCGGGCGGCGTCCTCGGGGATGTTTTTCGAGTCGTCGATGCACACCTTCATCTTGAGCTTGTCCCACCCGGCCTGGACGAGCTCGCCCGCGATCTCGGCCAGCTCCTCCCGGCCGTACTCGAGCATCCCGAAGGTGCAGTAGGCCGCCACCTCGCCGGAGTGGTTCCCCAGGAGCCGGTAGACGGGCTGGCCGAGGGCCTTTCCCTTGATGTCCCAGAGGGCGATGTCCACCGCGCTCATCGCGGCGGTCCACACCCCCGTCATGCGCCTTTGGTTGAACTTCCAGAACGCCTCATCCCAGATGCGCTCGGTGGCGAGGGGGTCCCGCCCGACGAGCCAGGGGCCGATCTCTTTGCGGATGCTCTCCCGGCAGGCGAAGCGATTGGCCCGGTGGGTGGCCCCCACGCCCGAGGTGCCTTGGTCGGTGTGGATCCGGCACACCACGCAGTCGGACTTGACCGGCTCGGAGAAGCGGGGGAGCTCCACGGGGATGAGATAGGAGTCCGCCTCGACGCTCGTGATTTTCATTCAGTGGCTCCTTGCGAGAGGAGAGATGATAAGGATGCCCGCCCCCGGGGACGCTAGGCGAAGGTCACGACGCTGCGGGCCACCTCCCCCCGGAGGAGGGCGGCGTAGGCCTCGTTGATCTGCTCGATGGGCCAGGAGCGGGTGAGCAGGTCGTCCAGGTTGAGCTTCCCCGCCATGTAGAGGTCGATCAGGCGCGGGACCATGAGGCGGGGGTTGGAGGAGCCGTAGAGGGAGCCGATGAGCCGCTTCTCCTCGACGACGAGCGGCACGGCGGGGACGGCCACGCTCGCCTTCGGGTTCGCGAGGCCCACCACGACGGCGGCCCCCCCGGTGCGCAGGCTCTTGAAGGCCTGGGCCATCACCTCGGGCACCCCGATCATCTCGAAGGCGTAGTGGACCCCCTTCCCCCCGGTGAGGTCGCGGATTCGCTCGACGGGATCCTCGTCGGAGGAGTTGACGATGTGGGTCGCGCCGAATTTTCTGGCCATCTCGAGCTTCCCCTGCATGAGGTCCACCGCGATGATGGGCTCGGCGCCCACCAGGGCGGCGCCCTGGACGGCGTTCAGCCCCACCCCGCCCGCGCCGAAGACGGCCACGCTCTCCCCCGGGCGCACCTTGGCCCCGTTGACGACCGCCCCCACCCCGGTGATGACCGCGCAGCTCACCACGGCGGCCTTGTCGAGCGGCATGTCCTCGCGGATCTTGAGGACCGAGCGCTCCGAGACGACCGAGCGGGAGCTAAAGGTCGAGACGCCGAGGAAGTGGTGGATCTTCTGCTTTCCCTTGCGGAAGCGGGTCGTGCCGTCCGAAAGCACGCCCTCGGCGCGCATCCGGGCCCCCTCGCCGCAGGTGGCGGGCCGGCCGGTGAGGCAGGGCTCGCACTGGCCGCAGCTGTAGCGCCAGACGGAGACGACGTGATCCCCCGGCCGGACCGAGGTCACCCCCGGCCCCACCTCCTCGACCACCCCCGCCCCCTCGTGGCCGAGGATGATCGGGGTGGGCACCGGGATGACGCCCGCCATCGCGTGGTGGTCGCTGTGGCAGACCCCCCCCGCCTCGTAGCCGACCACGACCTCCCCCGCCCGGGGGCCCTCCATTTCGACCGCCTCCACGGCCAGGGGTTTTCCGACCTCGTAGAGAATCGCGGCTTTCATGGGGGCTCCTCTCTTCTCGTGTTTTTGGCTGATGGAGGGGGCGGCCGCCCGGCCGCCTGGGATGGCGCGCCCGCCGGAGAGCTCCGCCCGGCCTTGGCTTCGCGGGGCCGCATTATGCCACAGGGGAGGGCGGGGGCGCCGCGGGGAGTTTGACACGGGCGCGGGGAGGGGTATGATCGAATCGAGAGGACCCGCTAGGGGTGTACGCTCTGAGAGCCTCCTTGATGGGGCAACCCTTAGAACCTGATCTGGGTAATGCCAGCGAAGGGAAGCGGGCCAGAGAGGGGGGGGATTCCCTCCCGGGGTTCTTTGGCCGCTCCCGCTTCGGGACGCGGCCTTTTTCGTGGGATCTCCCCGGCCCGGGGGCCGGAGGCGGGAGGCATGCGCGTCCGGGTGAACGGCGAGGAGAGGGAGGTGACGGGCGGCGCCTCGGTGGCCGACCTTCTGCGGTCCCTGGCTCTCGAGCCGAACGGGATCGCCGTCGCGCTGAACATGGAGATCGTCCGGCGGGGGGAGTACGCCGGGACGAAATTGTCCGAGGGGGATGAGGTCGAGATCGTCCGGGCCGTGGGGGGGGGCTGAGGCCCTCCGCGGCGGGCGGAACGTTGGGAGAGGGGATCATGGCGAGCACCTGGCAGGTTGGGAACAAGACGTTCACCTCCCGGCTCATCGTGGGCTCGGGCAAGTACCCGAACTTCGCCGTCATGCGCGACGCGCTCGAGGCGAGCGGGACGGAGATGGTGACGGTGGCAATCCGGCGCATCGACCTGAACGACCGCGGGGAGAGCGGCTTCTGGGCCCACTTCGACCGGAAGAAATACACCATGCTGCCCAACACGGCGGGCTGCTATGATGTGAAGAGCGCGGTCACGACGGCCCACCTCGCCCGCGAGGTGACGGGATCGGACTTCGTCAAGGTCGAGGTGATCGGGGACGAGAAGACCCTCTTCCCGGACAACGAGGGGCTCCTCGAGGCCTGCCGCATCCTCCTGAAGGATGGGTTCATCGTCATGCCCTACTGCATCGACGATCCGGTCATCTGCAGGAAGCTCGAGGACCTGGGCTGCCACGCGGTGATGCCCTTGGCTGCCCCCATCGGCTCGGGCCTGGGGATCCGCAACCCCTACAACCTGCGGATCATCCTGGAGCAGTGCACCGTCCCCGTCATCGTGGACGCCGGCGTGGGGACCGCCTCGGACGCGGCCATCGCCCTGGAGCTGGGGGCGACGGCGGTCCTGATGCAGACCGCGATCGCGGGGGCGGACGCCTATTCGCTATCGGAGAAAACCGATCACAGCGCGCTCTTCATGGTCGAAGGAAAAATCAAAAAGATTTTCCCCTTTTAGCTCCCCCTTTAGAATCTCAATAAATCCGCAATGATACGGGACGGGGGGCAGGGTCAAGGCTTGACTTGACATAGGTTAGTTCAGCAACGCCTCCAGGCCGCGGTTGATGACAAGGTAGAAGGCCCCTTGACCCTCATCATTCCTAAAAATCTCCACGACGCCCACCATATGGGCTTTTCGCGGT
>CAYMWZ010000149.1:4559-7280 GCA_964394385.1 uncultured Nitrospinaceae bacterium
CGCCCTGGAGCTGGGGGCGACGGCGGTCCTGATGCAGACCGCGATCGCGGGGGTGGACGACCCGGTCAAGATGGCGCGGGCGATGCGGCTCGCCGTCGAGGCGGGGAGGCTCGCCTATGAGGCGGGGCGGATCCCCATGAAGCTCTACGCCACGGCCTCGAGCCCCCTCGCGGGCGTCATCGGGACCTGACGGCTCTCCCCGATGCCGGGGACTCTCGATCCCCTCTACCTCATCACCGACCGCACCGTTCCCCCCTCGGGGGACCTCCTGGGGGCGCTCGAGGCGGCGCTCCGCGGCGGGGTGCGCCTCCTCCAGTTCCGCGAGAAAGACCTCTCCTCCCGCACGCGCTACGAGCTGGGCGGGGAGGTTATGCGTCTTGCCTCGGCGCACGGGGCGGCCGTGATCGTGAACGGGGACCCCGCCCTGGCCCAGGCCCTTGGCGCCGACGGGGTGCACCTGGGCAAGGAGACGCTCCCCGTGGGCGTGGTCCGGGAGCGGCTGGGCTACGGGGGCCTCATTGGCTACTCGGCCCACGGCGGACGGGAGGCGGAGGCGGCCTTCGCGGCGGGGGCGGACTTCGTCACCCTGAGCCCCGTCTTCCCCACCCGGAGCAAGGCCGCCCGGGGGGCGCCGCTGGGCCTCGGGGAATTCGGCGCCCAGGCGCGCGGCCTGCCCGGCCCCGTCTACGCCCTGGGCGGGGTGGAGGCCGCGAACGCCGCCGACTGCCTGCGCGCGGGGGCTCACGGGGTGGCCCTCATCGGGGCCATCTTGGGCGCCGAGGATCCCGCCGCCGCGGCCGCTGCCCTCCGGGAGGCCCTGGGCGCCCCGGCCCCCCCGGCTTGAGAATTCTCCCCAAATCGCCAAGAATGGATGTTCATTTCCGAATCCAACCGAACCCGATTCACGATTCCGGGGTGGGGGAGAACCGCATGGCCGACACCACGCAGATCAGCACGCTTCTCCAGGAGAACCGCGTCTACAAGCCGCCGAAGGAGTTCGCGAGCCGGGCCCACGTCAAGTCGATGGCCGCCTACCGCAGGCTCTACGAGGAGTCGGTGAAGTCGCCCGCCAAGTTCTGGGGCCGCTACGCCGAGGAGTTCCACTGGTACAAGAAGTGGAAGAAGGTGCTGGAGTGGAACCTCCCGCACGCCAAGTGGTTCGTGGGCGGCACCACGAACATCGCCTACAACTGCCTGGACCGGCACCTCGCCACCTGGCGCAAGAACAAGGCCGCCCTCGTCTGGGAGGGCGAGCCGGGCGACTCCCGCGTCCTCACCTACCAAGACCTCCACCGCGAGGTGTGCAAGTTCGCCAACGCGATGAAGGGCCTGGGGATCGGCAAGGGCGACCGGGTGGTCATCTACACCCCCCAGGCGCCCGAGGCGGCGATCGCCATGCTCGCCTGCGCGCGGATCGGCGCGCCCCACAGCGTGGTGTTCGCGGGCTTCAGCGCAAGCTCGCTCCGCGACCGCATCCAGGACACCGAGGCCAAGGCGGTCATCACCGCCGACGGCGGCTGGCGGCGGGGGAACGTCATCCCCCTCAAGCAGAACGCCGACGAGGCCATCCAGGGCTGCCCCTCGGTCAGGCACGTCATCGTGCTCAGGCGCACGGGGGCCCAGGTGCCCTTCCGCGAGGGGCGGGACCACTGGTGGCACGACCTCATGCGGGACGCCTCCCCCGACTGCCCCGCCGAGGAGCTCGACGCCGAGCATCCCCTCTACATCCTCTACACCAGCGGCACCACCGGGAAGCCCAAGGGCATCGTCCACACCACGGGCGGCTACATGGTGGGGACCTACCTCACCACGAAGTGGGTCTTCGACCTGAAGGAGGAGGACACCTTCTGGTGCACGGCCGACATCGGCTGGGTGACCGGGCACAGCTACATCGTCTACGGGCCCCTCCTGAACGGCGCCACCTCGGTCATGTACGAGGGGGCGCCCAACCACCCGGACCCGGGCCGCTTCTGGGACATCGTCCAGAAGTACCGCGTCAACGTCTTCTACACCGCCCCCACGGCCATCCGCGCCTTCATGAAGTGGGGGGACGAGCACCCCAAGCGGCGCGACCTTTCCTCCTTGAGGCTCCTCGGCACGGTGGGCGAGCCCATCAACCCCGAGGCCTGGATCTGGTACCACCAGACCATCGGGGGCGGGCGCTGCCCCATCGTGGACACCTGGTGGCAGACCGAGACCGGCACCATCCTGATCACCCCCCTCCCCGGCGCGACGCCCACCAAGCCCGGGACGGCGACGCTTCCCTTCTTCGGCGTCGTCCCCGACGTCGTGACCAAGGACGGGAAGTCCGTCGGGCCCGAGGCGGGGGGCCTCCTCGTCATCAAGCGGCCCTGGCCCGCCATGCTCCGCACCCTCTGGCGGGACGACGCCCGCTACAGGGAGCAGTACTGGGGCGAGATCCCCGGCGTCTACTTCACCGGGGACGGCGCCCGGCGCGACAAGGACGGCTACTTCTGGATCATGGGCCGGGTCGACGACGTCATCAACGTGGCCGGCCACCGCCTCGGCACCATGGAGGTCGAGAGCGCGCTCGTCGCCCACCCCCAGGTGGCCGAGGCCGCCTGCGTGGGCGTCCCCCACGAGCTCAAGGGGCAGGCCATCGCCGCCTTCGTCACCTTGAGGGGCGCAAACCGGCGCAGCGTCGCCCTCGAGCAGGAACTCCGCGAGTGGGTGACCAAGGAGATCGGCGCCATCGCCCGG
>CAYMWZ010000150.1:0-7233 GCA_964394385.1 uncultured Nitrospinaceae bacterium
TGATCGAGATGAGCATGAAGGCCGCCAGGACCAGGAGGCTCGTCGCCTGGGTCCCGGTGAGGAACCCCGCCAGCTTCTCCGAGCGGGTCTTGGCCGCCTCGTTCACGCGGGCCCCCTCGAGGCCCTCGGCCCGGAGCGCGGCCTCCAGGCTCTCCGCCCGCCGGGCCAGGCCGAAGGCCCAGGCGCGCTCGGCCGAGAGGTTGAGGAGCTTGCCGGGCGGCTTGACCGGCTCCAGGGGGGGGTCGATCTTCTTGTCCTGGAGCAGGCCCATGGCTTCCTCGGCGTGGACGAAGGCGGGGCGTCCCCCGGCCCGCGCCTGGGTGACGTTGACGTCCTTGTCCACCATCGCCTCGGCGAGGGCGGGGGGGTGGCCGTTCCTCTCGGCCAGGCCACGGAACTTGGCCCGGAGGGCGGAGACGTGCTTCTCCCCCAGGGCCTCCGTCTTGGTGCCGTCCGAGGCGACGGGGGCGGCCGAGCCGATGGAGGAGCCGGGACGCATGTAGATGCGCCGGCACGAGAGGGCCAGCAAAGCCCCCGCGGACCAGGCCTTGTCTTCGATGAAGGCGATCGTGGGGACCCCGGCCGATTGGATCGCGTCCGAGATCTCCAGGGCGGCGTCCACCCTCCCCCCGAAGGTGTCGATGCGGACCGCCACGGCACGGGCGCTCTCGGCCTGGGCCAGGACCCGCGCGGCGTGGACGGAAAGCCCCAGGGTGATGTCTTCCCGGAGGGTGAGGACCAGGACCTCGCCCCCCGAAGCCGCGAGTCCCGCCGAGGCCGCGAGGACCAGCCCCAGCAAGCGCGCGGGCATCGGCGCCATCACCGGGGGGTCCCCGCAAGGAACTCCTCCTTCACCATGGCGCGGACCTGGTCCGTGGACAACCCGACCGACTGGCCGAACTCCTCGAGGACCTCCACCTCCTCCCCGGCGAGGTGGCCGTCCGCGAGGAACATGTGGATGAGTCCCTTCATGAGGCCTTGGGCCTGGTCGGCGCTGTGGGGGAGGGGCACCTCGAGCTGCCCGGCCTGCGCCGCTTGAATGAGCTCCTCCACCTTGTCCTGGGGGACCCCGTTCTTCCTGGCGAAGCCGTCGAGGATGGACCGTTCCTTTTCATGGGCCTCCCCGTCGGCGAGCATCGCCAGGACCATCACCCCGAGCGCGTCGGCCGGGGACAAGGCGCCCGCCCATTCCGGGGGCTCCCCCTCCGGGGCGGCGAGCGCCTCGCGAAGGGCGGGGGGCTTCCATTGGTTGACCGGAAGGACCTGGACCAGGATCCAGCCGGAGGCCGGGTCGGTCAAGCCCTTGGCGCATTTGGGGCATTTGGATGAGTCCGGATCGAAGTCCGGGGTCCCGCACGCCCTGCACCTGAGCCCCTCCAGGGCCCACCGGCGGTCCGTGCGGGCCTCGGAGGAACACTCCAGGATGAAGACGTGCTGCCAGACGGCGGGCCCTTTGGACTCCCACTGGCCGCCGTGCGATTCGTACCGCTCCCCGGACCACTTGACCAGGACGTGGGCGCGGTCCGTCGCCTCCCCGGGCTCCAGGGCCAACACCTCCACGCCCCCGATCTCCACCCCGCGGTAGAAGGCGGGGGAGGCCCGGATCTCCTTCTCGACCTCCGCCTGAGCCGCGCTCGAGGCGACCCGCGCCAGGGCCCCGGGCGCCGTCTCCCAAAGGGCGCGCTGCCAGCGCCAGAAGGCGATCGTCGCGAAATCCTCGACCGGCTCGGCGGAAAGGGCGGGGTCCACGGCCTTCGCGATGGAGAGGCCGGGGACGCGGCCGGCGCTCGTCCGGGGCGTCCAGGACGCCGCGGGGGTGATCCGGGCGAGCGCCCAATCCTTCTGCCCCGAGCCCACCCAGGCCCCGCATCCCTCGCACCGGGAGGCGTCCAAAGTGGAGGCCGGCTGGCCGCATTCGGGACATTGGCCCTCGAGGAGTCCCGCCTTCTGGAGGGTCTTGGCGTCGGTCCGCCTCAGGAAGGTCCACACCTCCCGGCTCTCGGCGGCCCCGCCCGGGCCTCCCCCCGCGGACGTTTCGCCGCGGGTCCTGAACAGGACGTGAAGGGCGTCGAAGTCCTCCCCGGTATCGAGACGGTGGACCTTGGCCTCGAGGATCTCCCGGGCCGCGAGCCTGACCATGAGGCCCACCCCGCGCTGGATGGCGAATTGGACCGCGAAACGCTGGTGGAGCCCGTCGGTCAGGAAAGCCCTCGCGCCTCCCATATCCTGCCGGCCGAGGCCTTCCTGGACCTTGAGGTGGGCCGACCGCGCCCGGGCGAGGAAGGCCTCGGGGGAAAAAGCGGGGTCGCGCTCCGAGAGCTCCGCCAGGGGGTCCTCGGGACCCTCCTCCTCGTCCTCGGGAGAGGCGGAGGACGCGCCGGCGGCCGCCGAGGCCCGTCGGCGGCGCATCTTGATGAATAGGTAGGCCCCGAAACCCGCGGCCACGAACGCCAATATAAAAGCGACCCGGACCGCGGGGTTCTCGGCCGGCGCGGTGGCCCAGGGGTCGCGCGCCTTGGACAGCCACCGGCCGTACAGGACGCGCCCTCCGATGCCGAAGGCGAGCATGGCGGCGAGGAAAAGCCCCTGGAGGACCCAGGGCGGGAGCTTGCGGGAAAGCCCCTTGAGGCGGTCGAGGAGGGCTCGCACGTCCCCACCTATTTAACCCCAAAGCCCGGAGGTGTCAATGAGTCCCCGCCACCTTCGCCGCGTCCACCATCCCCGAGCCTTGCTCGTTCGCGCCCAGGTCCGCGAGGGGGCTCGCCGCCGCCTTGAGCGCCGTCCGGACCTCCTCGGGGCCCTTCGCCCCCCGGGCCACGGCCAGGGCGGCCAGGCCCGCCATGTGGGGGCTCGCCATCGAGGTCCCGGAGTACCGTCCGTACTTGCCGTCCGGCAGGGTGGACAGGACGTCCACCCCCGGGGCGATGAAATCCACCTCGGGGCCCCGGCTCGAGAAGGAGGCCAGCTTGTCCGAGCTGTCGCTGGCCGAGACCGCGACCGCCTCGGGGTACCTCGCCGGGTAGGACACCGAGGAGTCAGAGCCCTCGCGCGGCGCGCCCGAGTTGCCGGCGGCGCACACCACCGCCACCCCCTTGGCGACCGCCTTCTTGACCGCCTCGTGGAAGGAGTCGTTCCCGCGCGATCCCCCGAGGCTCATGTTGATGATGGGGTAGCCCTGCTTGACCACCCATTCGATGCCGGCCACGATGTCCGAGATGTAGCCCGAGCCGTACTTGTCGAGCACCTTGACCCCCACGACCCCGGCCGAGGGGGCCACGCCGACGACCCCGGTCGAATCGTGGACCGCGGCGACCGTGCCCGCCACGTGGCTGCCGTGGCCGTGGTCGTCCACCATGGGTTTCTCCGGCTCGATCGCGTTGAAGCCGCCCTTGAAGTTCCCCGCCAGGTCGGGGTGGGCCCCGTCCACGCCGGTGTCGACCACCGCGACGACCGAGCCCCCGCCGGCGGTTCCGGCCCAGGCCTCGGGGGCGTTGACGCGCTTGATGCCCCAGGGGATCTCCTCGCCTTGGGGAGCGGGGGGCGCGGGCTCCTCGAGCAGGCGCGGAGCCTCCCGGACGATGCCCAGGGCCTGCTTCAGGGAGGGCAGGGCAGGGAGGGCCGACGGGGCCTCGCCCACGAGCCAATTCTGGTGGATGTCCTCGTCCACCCGGGCGATCCCGGGCTGGGCCAGCAGCCTGCCTCGGACCTCGTCGAGACGTCCCAGGGGCACCTCGATGAGGACGGCTTCGATGAGGTCGAGGTCCCGCAGGACCTTCAAGCCCAGCGAGCCGACCATCTCATGGCGCCGCCTCAGGGGCGTGCCGGGGTCGAACGCCACGATGCGCCGCTCCTGGACCGCGGGTCGGATGACCTCGTCCTGGGCCCCGGCGGGCCCCGCGCCGAAGGCCAAAAGGCCCCCCAAGAGGGCCCAAGTCGTTTTCCTCATCTGTCCTCCTCAGAGGCCCGGGCCCCGAAGGGGCCGGAAGGCCTACAGACAGGCTGGGCCCAACGGTACCAAATCAAGGCCCCGCGATGCCAGGTCGACAAGCTCCGCAGATCCTCGCCAGGCGGGCTTCAGCGGCTCGGGAGGAGGCACTCCGGACCGTAGTTTGCCGCGGTCGTAACCTGAGCGCATCGCCGTGAATCTCCCCAGAATCCATCGCCGTTAGAGCCTCACCCGCCGCGGCTGCCGAAGTTCCCCAGATTTCACCGGTCCTCTTTCCCCACCCCAAGGCAGGCCCACTCGGCGTAGGCGCCCTACTCTTTAGGGACGGCAGGGTCGCCCCCCCTGCCGGGAGGGCCGCCATGAAGGCCACCAAACGGTGCCTGTGCTGCCACGAAGCTTTCGTCCCCTATCCCGAGGCACTGAACACCCAGGCCGTCTGCCGCAAGAAGCGGTGCCGGCAGTGGCGGCGCCAGCAGGCTCAGCGCCGCTGGCTCCGCAACAACCCCGGCTACTTCAGGGGCCTCTACCCCAAGACCAAACTCTGGCTGGCCAGGCATCCGGGATACCTCCAGCGCTACCGAGGAGCCCATCCCGAATACGTCGTGGCCGACAACCGCAAGCGTGGCGAGCGCAAGCAACGCTCCTTGCGCCGCAGGGCCGATATACAAGACGGGCTCCGTCGTCGAGAAATCGCGCGAATCCGGGGCCTCCATGGGGCCGATATACAAGACACCCTACGCCTGCGGCTCGACGGTGTCCTGGGCTTGCTGGGCGCTCCCCAGCGGGCCGATATGCAAGACGGGCTGGCCTGGACGCCGCCTCCTCCCGTACTATCTCCCCCATGAACGCCGAGACCTGGGCCCATATCCGCCGCCTCCACGCCATCGAGCGATTCTCCATCAGCGAGATCGCCCGACAGTTGCACCTTGACCGCAAAACCGTCCGCCGCGCGCTCCGCGCCGAGCAGGCCCCACCCACCAGGACCCCTTCCGCCAGGCCAACCAAGCTCGACTCTTTCAAGGACTACCTCCGCCAGCGTCTCGGTGAGTTCCCAGGCATCAAGGCCACCCGCCTCCACATCGAGCTCCAGAAGATCGGCTACACGGGCGGCCTGACCATCCTGCGCGAGTTCCTAACCACCCTCCGGCCCGCCCACAAGGAGCCCTTCCTCCGCATCGAGACCCAGCCGGCCGAGCAGGGCCAGGTCGACTGGGCCAACTGCGGGACGCTGCGCATCGGCGCCGCTTTGAGGAAGCTCTCCGCCTTCGTCATGGTCCTCTCCTACAGCCGCATGATGTACGTGGAGCTGACCCTCTCGCAGTGCCTCGAAGACTTCCTCGGGGCCCACCTGCGCGCCTTCCGCTTCTTCGGCGGCGCCCCCAAGAAGCTCGTCTACGACAACCTCAAGTCCGTCTGCCTGCAACGGCTCGGCCCCTACATCCGCTTCAACCCCAAGTTCCTCGAATTCTCCGGCGCCTGCCTCTTCGAACCCGTCCTCTGCCGCCCTGCCCGGGGCAACGAAAAGGGCAAGGTCGAGTCGGGCATCTACTACCTCAGGTCTTCCTTCCTCGATGGCCGCCAGGGTGCCCCCTGGCCCCAGCTCCGCATGGAGCTTGACGACTGGCTGCGTAACGTCGCCAACGTCCGCCTCCACCGAACTACGCGCCAGCGCCCCATGGACCGCTTCGAGGCCGAGCGCGGCCTGCTCACCCCCTACCCAGCCCGCGAGCCCGACGTAGCCATCGTCCGCCCCGTCAAGGCCACTTCCACCTGCCGCGTCCACTTCGACGGCAACGCCTATTCCGTCCCCGCTGCCTATGCGGGCAAGCTCCTCACCCTGAAGGCCACCACCTTCGAGGTCCGCGTCCTGGACGCCACCAAGGTCTTGGCCACCCATGCCCGCTCCTACGAGCGCGGCCTGGCGGTCGAGGATGCCGCCCACGTGGAAACCATCCTCGTGGCCAAGAAGGCCGCCCGCGACGCCAAGGCCCCGGACCGATTCCTCGCCCTCGCCGGACCCTCCGAGGAAAACCGCGCCGCGCTCCAAGCCTACCTCCAGGGCCTGGTGCACGCCGACCTCAAGCTGCCCCACCACCTCGCCCAGATACAGGAACTCGCCTCCCGCTTCGGCCGCACCGAGGTCCTCCAGGCCCTCCACCATGCCCTTGAGCATCGCGCTTTCGGGGCGCCCTACATCAAGAACATCATCGCCCAGCAACTCCGCGGCCGGGGCCAGCCCGAGGCCACTTCCCTGCGCCTGACCACCAAGCCTCATCTGGCCGATTTGTCGGTCGAGGACCATGACCTCGCCCTGTACGACGACCTTTTCGCCGCCCAGGAGGCCCACCCCCATGCCCAGAGCCGCCCTTCCGACCCCCGACCCGGACAAGGCTGACCTCAAGGAGCTGCTCCACTTCCTAGCCCTCCACCGTACGGCCGACAACTACCCGGCCCTCATCGAGGCCGCCGAGAAGGGCAACTGGTCCCACCTCAAGTTCCTCGAGGCCCTTGCCTCCGAGGAGGCCGCCATCAAACGCGAGCGCTCCATCCAAGCCCGCATCGCCCAAGCCCGCTTCCCAGTGGTCAAGACCATCGATACCTTCGACTTCGCCTTCCCAACCGCCATCCCTAGGGGCAAGGTCCTTGCCGCACTCTCCCTTCAGTTCCTCGATCGCCAGGAGGGTTTCGTCTTCATGGGGCCGCCGGGGACCGGCAAGTCCCACCTCGCCCTGGCCATCGCCTACGCCGCCTGTCTGCGGGGGGTCCGCACCGTCTGGACCAACGCGGCCGATATGGTCAACCACCTCCAGGCCGCCGCCGCCGATCACTCGCTTCACGCAGTCCTCAAAACCTACGTCTCGCCCAGGCTCTTGATCTGCGACGAGGTGGGCTACCTGCCGTTCGACCAACGAGGGGCGGACCTGTTCTTTCAGGTGGTGTCGGCCCGCTACGAGAGGGGATCCCTGATCGTCACGACGAACAGGCCCTTCAAGGACTGGGGCAAGATATTCCACGACAACACGGTCGCCTCCGCCATCGTCGACAGGATCGCCCACCACTCGGAGCTCATTAAGATCGAAGGAGGGAGCTATCGGGTCAAGGATCGCAAGTCCCGCATGAACGGCGGCCACTGAGCCCCACCTCCAGCGCCCGGCGCTCCCCACCTTTCCAAGGGGACGCCACTTCTTGGGCACGTTCTCCCAGGGTGCCGTGCCCCTATGCCCTGACCGTGTCCCCTGGGGACTTAAGACCGGTGGTATCTGGGGAGGTTCTCAGCGGTGCGCTCA
>CAYMWZ010000151.1:0-7066 GCA_964394385.1 uncultured Nitrospinaceae bacterium
CGAGATCATGCCTAGTCTCGTGGGCTCGGAGATGTGTATAAGAGACAGGAGGCATACGGGGTGGACTTGGCCAAGGAAACGCGTATCCTATACGGAGGGAGCGTGAAGCCCGACAACGCCACCGACCTCTTCGCCCAGCCGGACATCGACGGCGGCCTCATCGGGGGCGCGAGCCTGAAGAGCGAGGATTTTTGGGAAATCGTCCTAGCCGCCTCACACAGAGCCTGAGGGACCTCCCCGCCAGGCCGAGAGCGAGAGAATGACCGTCCTGCTGACCATCCTCCACGTCGTCGTTGCCATTGCCCTGATCCTCGTCGTGCTCCTCCAAGCCGGCAAAGGGGCGGGAATCGGCGCCGCCTTCGGCGGGTCGAGCCAGACCCTCTTCGGGGCGCGCGGGCCGACGAGTTTCTTGGGGAAGCTGACGACAGCGGCCGCCATCCTCTTCATGCTGACTTCGCTTCTCCTCACCTATATCGGCTCCCGGGGCTCGGTCGGCTCCATCGTGCCGGCGGCCCCCTTGCGCCCTGCCGCCCAAAGTGGCCCCCCGGCCGGGGGCGCCCCCGCTCCCTCGCCCGGCGCGCCCGCGTCTCCGGCGCAGCCGGGAGCGGAAAAGCCCGGCTCCTGAGATTGAATTAGCCGCCGCCGCGGAGGGCCGGTGATGCTCATCAAGCGTCTCCTGCTTTTCATTCCCCTTCTCGTCACCGTCCTCTTGCTTCAGTCCTACTACTGGGTCCCCACCTTCAGCGACCAGATCAAGGGGAGCGAGCGCAGGCTCGGCCAATACCTCCAGGGCTCCATCGGGGACGCCCAGATCCTCAATCCCGTCCTCTACACCGACGTGCCGAGCGGAACCATCATCGATCTGGTGTTCAACGGCCTGATCGACCGGGACGAGGACCTCAACTTCCGCGGGCGGCTCGCCACCTCCTGGCGCATCTACGAGGAGGCCTACTTCGTGCCCCGCCCCGGCGGGCCCCCGGCCGAGGCGCTGCGGGAGCGCATCGAGCGCGCGCGGGCGGAGGGCCGGCTCGAGTGGACGCGCAACGTCGAGAGGGTGGAGGTCATCCCGCCCGCGGAGGAGAAATCCTCCCTGATGGTCCCAAAGGGAAGAGGGCAAAAAGGCTTCGACGAGCTGCCCCTCACCATCGCCTACCCCGCGCGCGTCAAGCTCACCCTGAAGGAGGTCGATCAGGATCTGTTCGAGAAGCTCAAGGCCCTCCTCGGAGAGGGCGCCTTCGCGACCGACCCCGAGCCCTACCTGGGGGGGGGCGTCCAGGGCCCCGCCCGGAAGCAGGCCCTGGCGGAGGTCCACCTCACGGAGCACAACCCCATCATCATCTTCCAACTCCGCCGCGGGGTGCGCTTCCACGACGGGCATGAGTTCGATTCAGGGGACGTTCGCTTCACCTACGAAGCCGTCATAAACCCGGCCAACCTCTCAGCCCGCGTGCCGGATTTCGAGCCCGTCAAGCGGCTTGAGACACCCGACAGCCACACCGTCAAGGTGATCTACAAGCGCCTCTACTCGCCCGCCTTCGGAACCTGGAGCATGGGCATCCTGCCCGAGCACCTCCTCAACGCCCAGGCCCTCGCCGCCGAGGCGCGCCGACTGGGCAAGAGCCCCGAGGCCTTCACCCTCCGGGACAGCGGCTTCAACCGCCACCCCATCGGCACGGGGGCCTTCCGCTTCAAGGAGTGGCGCTCGGACGAACTCATCCGCCTCGTCCGCAACGAGAACTACTGGGAGGGTCCCCCCGAGTACGCCGAGTACGTCTTCCGGATCATCCCCGACGCCCTGACCCAGGAGGTGGCCTTCTACTCGGGGACGGTGGACAGCTACGGGGCGGGCGCCCATCAGGTGGAGCGGCTGCGGCGGGATCCGCGCTTCCAGGTGTTTTCGGGCACCTCCTTCGGCTACACCTACATCGGCTACAACATGCGCCGCAAGCCCTTCGACGACGTGCGCGTGCGCCGGGCGCTCGGCATGGCCATCGACACCCGCCAGATCCACCAATTCCTGCTCTACGGCGAGGCGGAGGACATCACGGGGCCCTTCGTCAAGCAAAGCGACCACTACAACAAGGACGTGAAGCCCCTCCCCCACGACCCGCAAGGGGCCGAGCGGCTCCTCAACGAAGCGGGCTGGCGCAAGGTGAACGGGGTGATGATGAAGGAGGGGAAGCCCCTCCAGTTCACCCTCATCACCAACCACGGGAACGAGGTTCGCAAGGCCATCGCCGTCGTCGTCCAGGACGGCTGGAAACGGATCGGGGTGAACGTGCGGGTGGACACCGTGGAGTGGGCCGTCTTCATCCAAAAATACGTCCACACCCTGAACTTCGACGCCGTCATCCTCGGCTGGCGCATGGGGCTCGACCCGGACCTTTATCAGATCTGGCACTCGAGCCAGACCGGCCCCGGCCAGCTCAACTTCGTCGGCTACCAGAACCCCGAGGCCGACCGCCTGATCGTCAAGATCCGCCAAGAGTACGACCACAAGAGGCAGGTCGGCTACGCCCACGAGCTGCACCGGATCATCAGCCAGGACCAGCCCTACACCTTCCTCTACGTGGCGAAGTGGACGGCGCTCCTCGACCGCAAGATCGTCATCGCCGAAAAGGGGGCCCAGGGGAGGCCCCGCTACCGGAGGATCACGCCCACCAAGACGGGGGACTACACCTTCCACTTCATCAGGTGGCGCAAGCTCCCCACCGTTCCCCAGTTCGAGAGCTAGCCCTGTGTTCGCCTTCATCGTCCGCTCGGCGATCTTCAAAAGCATCACGCTCCTCATCATCTCGGTCGTGAGCTTTCTCATCGTCCACCTCGCGCCAGGCGAGCCGAGCCAGATCGATCCGCTCAACCCCCGCTTCCGGGAGGAGGACATCGCCCGCTACCGGGCGGCCTTCGACCTCGACAAGCCCCTCCTCCAGCAGTACTACCTCTTCTACAAGAAGTTCCTCACCGGCGAGCTCAAGAGCTTCAAGGACAACCAGCCCGTCTTCGGCAGGATCTGGGAGCGCTTCCTGAACAGCCTGCCCATCTTCATCGTGGGGACGATCCTCACCTGGTGCCTCGCCTTTCCGATGGGCATCGGGGCGGCCCTGCAGCGCGGGAGGTTGTTCGACCGGACCACGACCTTCGTGAGCTACTTCTTGATCTCGCTGCCCGGCTTTTTCCTGGCCTACATCCTGATCATCTTCGTGGTGGAGTGGTTCGAGGTGCCGGTTCTGGGGATCCGCACCTTCGGTCAGGAGGGCGCCCCTCCCCTCTACCAGATCAACGACCGCATGTGGCATCTCGTCCTCCCGAGCCTCCTGGGGGCGACGGGAGGAATCGCCCTCCTCTCGCGCTACGTGCGCGGCCAGATGATCGAGGTCCTCGGGACCGACTACGTCCGCACGGCCCTCTCCAAGGGGCTGAGCGGGGACACGGTGTACTACGTCCACGCCCTGCGGAACGCGGCGCTCCCCTTCGTGACCATGTTCGGCCTCCTGCTGCCGGGGCTCATCGGGGGCTCGGTCATCATCGAGTCGATCTTCGCCTGGCCCGGGATGGGGCGGATGGCCTTCGAGGCCGTCCTGACGAGAGACTATCCGATCATCATCAGCCTGAACTTCCTCTCGGCCGTCCTCGTCGTCATCGGCACATTCGTCTCCGAACTTCTCTACGTCCTGGTCGATCCGAGGATCCGGCTATGAATGAACAGGCCACAGCGCCGCCCGCGATCGAGGAGGACATCCTCGGCGACGACCTCACCCCCTGGCAGCGGGTGCGCCGCAACCTGGCCGCGAACCGCCTCGCCATGGCGGGCGGCTTTTTTCTCTTCCTGTTCCTGGCGCTCGCCCTGGCCGGGTGGTGGGGCACGATGGGGACCGATCCTTATCTCAACCCGAGCCAGGTGCGCCTGCCGGACAAGCTGAAGCCCCCTCTCGCGCCGCCAAACCGCGGGGCGGTTCCGCCCGAGGCGCTCCCCCGGCTGGGGGTCTACCTCTTCGGGACGGACGAGCTGGGCCGCGACGTGTTCGCCCGCATGCTCGAGGGGGCGACCGTCTCCATGGCGGTGGGCTTCGTGGCGGTGGGAATCGCAATTGTTCTGGGGATCATGCTGGGAGGGATAGCCGGCTTCTACGGGGGGCGGTTCCGCTCGGTGGACACGGCCTTCCTCATGCTGGTGGACGTGCAGATCTCCTTCCCCACCTTCTTCCTCATCCTGACCGTGATCGCCCTCCTGCCCCCCAGCATCTGGAACATCATGATCGTCATCGGGCTGACGGGCTGGGTGGGCCCGGCGCGCTTCGTGCGGGCCGAGATCCTCTCGCTCAGGGAGCGGCCCTTCATCGAGGCGGCGGTGGCGCTGGGGGGGAACGATTTCCGGCTCATCTTCCTCCACCTCGTGCCCAACTCCCTCGCCCCGGTCCTGGTTTCGGCCACCATCGGGATCGCCAGCGCCATCCTCACCGAGGCGGGGCTGAGCTTCTTGGGCTTCGGCGTCCCGCCCCCCCAGGCCACCTGGGGGAACATCCTCTCGGACGGCAAAAAATACCTCTTCGACGCCCCCTGGCTGACCTTCATCCCGGGGACGGCCATCCTCCTCGTGGTCCTCGCCTTCAACCTCTTTGGGGAGGGGCTGCGCGACGCCCTGAACCCCCGCGCGAAGCCCGAGTAGCCCCGGCGCGGGGCGGGAGGCCCTGAAGTTGACAGCCGGCCGCGGCCAACGCTAAATAGCGGTGCGGCCTTCGCCGCCAAGAACACCGCGCGCCCAAGTGGTGGAATTGGTAGACACGCTAGCTTGAGGGGCTAGTGGGGGCAACCCCGTGTCGGTTCGAGTCCGGCCTTGGGCACCAAACAAGCCCTCCCGAACCCGATTGGCGTTGTCAGGATTTCTCCCGATCCAGGCCCGCCGCGTACGTTTCCCTCCACGAAACAACTCGTTAACAGTCGCGGAACGATCTCCCGGAAGGAAAGCCGCAGCATGCCCATGATTTTTGGCAACTTAGGATTTTTATGAAAATAAAAGAAAAGAATAAAATGTTCCGCTGGCGGGAAGCCCCTCTTTCGTGTATATTGAAGTAGAAACTCCGAACTATATAAAAGACAGAACAAAATGCCGCTGACGAAAGGGAGGGACGAATCATGGCGCCTGACCTTAAAGTATGGGTTTGCCCGAAATGCAAGCGCACCTTCCGCGAGCACGTCTTCAGCGAGGCCACCACGATGAGCGGCCCCATCTGCAACGCCTGCTGCGTTCAGCTGGAGCTGGCCGCGAGGGAAAGTTGGGAGGAGCGGGGCGCCTACTCTTCCCCGGCCGAGGAAGGCGAGCCGATGGACTGGCAGCCGGCCCGGTTTCTCTGAGGTCGCCGGGCGCGGCACGCTTCGGCTTCCCTAAACTGATCCCCCGCCCTCATTTCGGAGCAGCCTCTTTTTCTTTTTCCTGAGAAGTCCAGTAGCGGCGGAACTCCTCGCCGAAGGTGAGGGTGGAGAAGTCCTCCATCCGATCGAGGAAGACCACCCCCTCCAGGTGGTCGGCCTCGTGCTGGCACACCCGGGCCGGGAAACCCTCCAGCTCCTCACGAAAGCGCCTCCCGCCCGCGTCCAGGGCCTCCAGCTGCACCCGCGCGAAGCGCGGCACCCGGCCGTGCATGTCGGGGATGCTCAGGCACCCCTCCCAGTCCTCCACCCGCCCCTCGCCCAGGGGCGTCACCACGGGGTTCACGGCCACGCGAAGGGAGGTCTTCTCCGCCGGGTCGGGCCGCATCACGAACAGCCGGAGCGAGACGTGCACCTGGGGGGCGGCGAGGCCCACCCCGCCGTACTCCTCCATGGTCTCGACCATGTCCGCGATCAGGCCCTGAAGCTCGGCGCTCTCCAGCTCTTGGGGGGAGACCTCCCGGGCCGCCCTCCTGAGCGCCGGATGGCCCAGCCTCGACACCTTGAGAATGGCCATGCCCCCTCCTACCCCCGGGGCGGCAAGCCGGCGAACCAGGCCGCCAGCGCCTCCACGTCCGCCGTCTCCTCCAGGGAGTCCACCACCCGGTCGGCCTCCGCCAGCCGCTCGCGCGGGTAGCTCGTCGTCACCGCCAGGACGCGCATCCCCGCCGCCCGCGCGGCGGCCACCCCGGCCACCGCGTCCTCCACAACAAGACAGGCACCAGGCGGGATGGGCCTGCCGGGGGGACCCGCTCCGGCCGCCCCCCGCCGGTTGATCCCCTCAAGCGCCCCCCGAAAAACCTCCGGGTCGGGCTTTCCCCTCGAGACCATCTCCGCCGTCACGACAGCCGCGAAGCAGCCCGCGAGACCCGCCCGCTCGAGCACCGGGCGCACCTCGCGCTCGAGGGCCCCGCTCGCGACGGCAAGCGGCCAGCGCCGGGCCGCTGCGCGGATCATCTCGGTCGCGCCGGGCAGGAGCGGAAGGTCCTCCGCCAGCGCCTGGTAGCGCGCGGCCTTCGCCGCGAGCAGACGCTCGAAGCGCTCCGGCGCGACCTCCACCCCCCGGTCGCCGAGAAAGGTCTCGAGCATCTTCCGGTCGTCGAAGGCGAGGTAGCGCTCGGCGTACTCCCCCGCCGTCAGGGCGAGCCCCAGCCCCTCCGAGAGCGTCCGCTGGAAGGCGGCCAGGTGGAGGGACTCGCTGTCGGCGATCGTGCCGTCGAAGTCGAAGATGAGCGCGGCGAGCTCCGTCATGCCGGAGGGAGGGGGCTTAGACCCAGCCGCCCCCGTCCTCGAAGATGTTGTCTCCGGTGATGTAGGCCGAGGCGTCCGAGGCCAGGAACACGCACAGCCCCGCGACGTCCTCGGGCTCCCCCACGCGCCCCAGCACGGTCTTCCCCTTCAGCCACTTCTCGGCCTCGGGGTTGGAGAGCCCCGCCTGGGTCATGGCGGTGCGGTGGGCGCCGGGAGAGATGCAGTTCACCCGAACCCCGTAGGGGCCCCACTCGACCGAAAGGGCCCGCGTGAGGGCGACCACCCCCGCCTTGCTCGCGTTGTAGGCGGCGCGCGCGGCGCGCTGGCCGCGCTCGCCCAAGAAGGTGGCCACGTTGATGATGCTCCCCCTCCCGCGCACCACCATGCC
>CAYMWZ010000152.1:0-7046 GCA_964394385.1 uncultured Nitrospinaceae bacterium
CGCGTAAGATCGTCGGCAGCGTCAGATGTGTATAAGAGACAGGTCCTCGAGCGCCTTGCGCAAATCGGAGGTCCGCTTCTCAACCCTCTCCTCCAGCTCCACCTGATGGCGCTTGAGGGCGTCCTGGCTCTCCTTCATCTTCAGCAAGGAGCCCATGCGCACCTCCAGCTCGGTGAGGTCGACGGGCTTGGAGAGGAAGTCGTTCACCCCCGCCCTCACCGCGCGGATGCGATCGCTCTTGTCGCCCAGCGCCGTCACCATGATGATGGGCAACTCCCCGGACTCTTTCTCCTCCCGGATCCGCCTCGCCACCTCGAAGCCGTCCATCCCGGGCATCATCGCGTCCAGAAGCACCAGATCCGCGCCCAGCCGCAGCTTCGTCAGCGCTTCGATCCCGTCGCTGGCGCACTCGGCGCCGAGCCCGAGCGATTCGACCATGATTTTCAGGCCTTCCAGGTTTCCCGTCTCGTCGTCCACGATGAGGATCTGCCTCGGCGGATTTGAATTCATGGCTGCATGCTCCTCACTTGAGCCGGGACGAGCTCGCTCCCGCCTCGTCCTTTTTCTCCTTCACTCGCCGAGAACCTCGATGAGCTTCGTCTCCATGAGCATCTCCAGCCGGTCGAGGCTGACGGGCTTCGTGATGTAGTCGAAAGCGCCGAGGTCCATCGCCTGCCGGGCGACCTCCTCTTCCTTGACCGCGGTCATCATGAGCACCGGGAGGTCCGGACTGAACTCCCGGATTTTCACCAACGCCTCGATCCCGTCCATGCCCGGCATGCGGACATCGAGCAGCATGAGATGCGGGCTCCACGCCCTGGCCTTCGCCACGGCCTCTTGCCCGCTCCCCGCCGTTTCCACCTCGTGGCCGCGCGAGGCGACCAGCTCCTCCAGGAACTCCAGGACCCCCGGCTCATCGTCGACGATCAGGATCCGGGCCATCGCGGCTCCTTCCTAATACGGCATGAGCGGAAGGCGGATGATGAAGGTTGCGCCTTCGCCCGGGAGGCTCTCCGCCCAAATCCTCCCGCCGTGCCCCTCCACGATCCCGTGCGAGACCGCGAGCCCCAGGCCCGTGCCCTTGTCCTCCGGCTTCGTGGTGTAGAAAGGGTCGAAGATCCGGGGCATGACCTCTTCCGGGATCCCGCACCCGGTGTCCGCGCAGCGGGCCTCCCACCAGCGCGCCCCGGCGTCGCCCGCCACGCTCGTTGAGACCGTGAGCGTTCCGCCCCCCGGCATGGCGTCGATCGCGTTCCTGATCAAATTCAGGAAAACCTGGACCATCTGGCTGCGGTCGCCCTTCACGGCGGCCTTCCCCGCCCCCCATCGCCTGGACACCTTGATGCTGGCCAGGCGGAGCTTGTGGGCGAGGAGCTGAAGACACTCCTCGATCGCCTCGTCCGGAACAAACGGCGCCGCCTGGGCCTTCTCATCGCGCGAGAAGCGCCGGAGGCCGTCGCAGATCCGGCTGATCCGGTTGACGTTCTCCCAGATGGTTTCGGCCACCTTCCGCTCCTCGGTCTCTTTCGCGCCCTGGCGGATCATCTGCTGGGCGTGCATCCCGATGACGTTGGCCGGGTTCAGGATCTCGTGGGCTGCGCCGGCGGCGAGGGTGCCCAGCGCGGAGAGCTTCTCGGCCCGGACGATCATCGCCTGGCTGCGTTTGAGATCCTCGAGCGAGGCCTTCAGGCGCGAGTGCGTCTCCGCGTTGTCGATGGCGATCGCAGCGGCGCCGGCGAAGGTTTCCATGAGCTCGATCTCTTCTTTCGTGAACCTTCGGATTCCCCGGACCAGGCAGGTCAGCAGCCCCAGGATCCGGCTGCCGTGCCGGAGCGGAACCCCCAGGAACGAGCGCAGCCCTTCCCGCCGCGCCCACTCCGTGCTGACCCACCCGGGATCTTGGAGGACGTCCTCCACATAGCGGGTTTCCCCGGAGGAGGCCACGAGGCCCCCCAGGCCCTGCCCGATCGGCAATTCGGGGAGCCCCTGGGGGCCGATCCCCACCCTGTGCTCCGCCTGCATTTTCAGGACCGAATCCGCCAGAAGAAGGAGCCCCACGTAGGGGACCTGGAGCAGATCCGCCGCCGACCGGACCACGAACTCCAGCGTCTCCTGGAGATCCAGGCTCGCGGCGGTCTTTTGATTGAGAACGTTCAGGGTCTTCAGGCGCTCGACGTAGCCCAGACGCTCCTGCTCGGCCCGCTTTACTTCGGTCAGGTCGCGGTGGACGCCGGCGGCGGCGACGAGTCTCCCGTCCCCGTCCCGCAGGGGCCAGCGGGTGATGCCGACGAGGACGGGGCTGCCGTCCTTCCGCCGGCGCACCACCTCATGGTGGAAGGCGCCTCCCGACGCCATCGTCGCTTTTCTCTCCCGCTTCCACTGGGCGCGCTCCGCCTCCGGGATGATGAGTTCGATGGATTGGCCGAGTGCCTCCTCCGCCGTGTATCCGTAGAGCCTCTCGGCCGCCGGGTTCCAGAAGAGGAGCCGCTCTTCCGCGTCCACGGCGACCACCGCGTCGGTGGACTGCTGGAGGATGCTCTGGAGGAAGTCGCGGCTTCGCCGGGCCTCCTCGTGGAGCCGGGCGTTCTGGATGGCGATTGCGGCCTGGGCGCCGAGGGCGTTGAGGAGCTCCAGATCCCCTCGCTTGTAAAAGGCTTTCTTCTTGGAGACGCAGGCGAGGACTCCGATCACCCGGTCTCCTTGCCGGAACGGGTGAGCGATATAGGAGTGGACGGCGTGCTCGCGCGCCCACTCGCTGCCGAGCCAGCGGGGATCCTCCTGGATGTCCTCGACGATCGCCGGCCGCCCGGTCGCAAAGACCGATCCCGTGATGCCCTTCCCGGATGGAATGGGCACGTCTGGGGCGTGGGGGGGGATGTCCGAGCCGTGCCAGGTGCGGAGGAGAACCTCCCCGGATCTTTCGTCATGCAAGAACAGGCGCGAAAGATCCGCGCTCAGCAGTTCCGCGGCCGCCCGGACGATCCTCTCCAGTGTTTCATCGAGCGCCAGGCTTTGCGAGATCCTCTGGCTCAGCTCGTTCAATGCGAGGAGGCGGGACAGGCGCTCCTCGGCCTTCGCGTATTTCTCCGTCTTCCGCTTTTTCTCGCTCATGGGGGGCCGGGCGGGGGCGGCATTCACCATCACCTCGGATGGGGGAACATGATCGGCCGCGCTCGGGCGGCCGGACCGAGCGCCTTGCCGGGGCCTCAGAGCGGGACCCTCCTTTCAGTCAAGAAATTGGGCTGATGGAGCCCTGAAGCCCATTGCTTAAAGAGGGAAACGACGCGAGCCCAGTTATTAATCTAGGGTGCCGAACGTGAAAATGCAATATCAAGATGAGAATAACTATTTGTTTGTTTTTTGTAAAGATGCCCCGGACCTCCTCGCCCGACGCCGCCCGACGCGCCTTTCGAGGAGATTTCCTCCGACATATCTGGATATTTGAATGATAGCAGGGTGGCCGGCACGATCCCAAAAAGCCATTTTTGTTATTTGAATAGTCTGTGAAATAAACCGCCGGGAAATCTGGACGCTCCGGCCCGAGGCGGGCGGGCCGCATCTCTCGCGCTGCCGCTTGCGTTTGTTTGGGGAGATGGCGATGGTTGGGGCGTGCGGATCGGGGCCGAGCCGTTCCAGGCAGCGCCGGGGGGCATCTCCCCTGGCTGCTCTTGTGTCGGTTGCCTGAGGGGCTTGCCTCCGGGACTCGGCCGGGGGGATTCGGGGGATTCGATGCGCTTTTTAGGGAGGGAACGGAGGAGGGAACCCGAGCCTCCGCCTCCCTTGCCCTGGCGCATCCGGTGGCATAGGATTCGGGGAAATTCCGCCCGTTTGGGTGATGGGGCGCAGGGGGATACGCGGGTATCCCCTTTCTGTATGGGAGCGGTCCATGAGGCCATGCGGGAGCCGCGGGAGGGTCCGGAGACCGCGGGCGGGGGCAACCTCTTGGGTGCGGGCGCTGGGCGCCCTCGCCGCGGGCGCACTCCTCGCGCTCGGCGGGCCGCATCCTCCGGCCCGGGCGGCCCAGGCGGTGGACCTCGAGCTCGTCCTGGCCGTGGACATCTCGGGGAGCATCGACGAGGAGGAGGCGAGGCTTCAGCGCGGGGGCTACGTCGGGGCCCTCGCCGACCCGGGCGTTCTCGCCGCCATCCGCGGAGGGCGCCACAAGAGAATCGCGGCCGTTTACGTCGAGTGGGCCGGCTACCAGAACCAGACCACCGTCGTGGACTGGACCTTGATTCACGACGAGGCGAGCGCCCGCGCCTTCGCCGCCCGGATCGCCGCGGCCCCTTACAGGTCCGGCCGGTTCACCTCGATCAGCGGCGTGATCGACTACGCCGTTCCCCTGTTCGGGATGAAGGACTTCCGGGGGACGCGCCGGGTGCTCGACATCTCGGGGGATGGGCCCAACAACAGCGGCCGCCTGGTGACGGCCGCGCGCGACGCGGCGGTGGCCGCGGGCGTGACCATCAACGGCCTCCCCATCGTGAACAGCCGCCCCAACCGCTTCGGCATCATGCCCATGCCCCACCTCGACCACTACTACCGCAACTGCGTCATCGGGGGGGCCGGGGCCTTCATCGTGGCGGCGAAGAACTTCGCCTCCTTCGCGAGCGCCATCCGGAGGAAGCTGATCCTGGAGATCGTGGGGGTCCCGCCCGGGGAGGGCGTCCGGCCCCTCCCCGCCGCCGCGGGCGGCTGGTTGCCCGACTGCGACGCCGGCGAGCGGCGCCGCTGGCCCACCTACGACGATCGGTACTGAGCCCGGGCGGGGGAGAGCGCGGGAAAATCCCCTGTCTCACGCCTTGGTGATCTGAATCTCCCACTCGCTGCCCTTCTTCTCCACCTTCACCGCGGAGCCCTGCGCCTCCGCCCAGCGGGAGATGTTCTCGACGGCGAGGGGATAGTCCACGAGGACGAGGAACGCCTCTCCGGGGGCTGCGCGCTTCATCGCGTCCTGGACCTCGAGGAGGGGGTCGGGGCAGATCTGGCCGCGGAGGTCCAGCGTCTTGGCAGCCGGCATTCGTTCACCTCCTCATGAAGAAGAGATAGGTCCCCGCCCAAGAGCCCAGGATGATGAACGAGGTCGCCACCAGGCTCGTGGTGGAGAGGGCGCCCAGGCCGGTCAGGCCGTGGCCGATGTTGCACCCCCCCGCCGTCGCCGCGCCGAATCCCATCAGGAGGCCCCCGATGAGCTGCTTCACCATCCGGTCGGGCGAGGGGGCGCGCCATTTGAACTCCCCCGCGAGGCGCGCCGAGGCGAACGCGCCGAGGGGGATTCCGATGAGCATCCAAAGCCCCCAGCCCGCGGCCGAGGGGTCGGCGGCGGTGAGGTAGCGCACGAGGGAGCCGGTCGGGCCGGTGATGCTCAGGCCCCAGTTCCGCCCCGCGGCCGCCGAGGCGGCCCAGGCGAGGGAGGCGACCAGGCCGATCGCGAGTCCCGCCTTCGTCCAGGGCCAGCCCGTGTAGGTCCTCGGCCGGGGGGAGCGCCACAGCCAGACGCCCCCGCCGGCCAGGATGAGAATCACGACCGCCCACTTGGGCAGACCCAGGAGCCCCGGGAGGCTCCTGAGTCCCTCCGGCCCCTCGAAGGAGAGGAGGTAGCCCGCCAAGGGATTCAGCACCCCCCAGAAGGTGGCCGCCACCCCCAGGCCGTATCCCAGGACGGCCACCCAGGAGCCCACCATCCCCTCCCCCACCCGGTACCAGCTTCCCGAGGAGCACCCCCCGGCCAGGACGATCCCCACCCCGAAGATGAAGCTCCCCACGATCGCCGCCAGCCAGGTGAAGCCGAAGGGGCTGACCGCGAGGAGGCCGAGGCCCTCCAGGGCGTGGATGATCGCCGTCTGGACCAGGAGCGCCAGGATGTAGGCCCGGAACAGCGTGGCGTCGCGCGCCACGAGGAGGTCCCGGAAGGCGGTGTACATGCAGAACCGCCCCCGCTGGAGGACGAAGCCGAAGAGAAGCCCCACGGGGAGGCCAAAGAGGATCTCTTTTTCCATCGCATTCCCTTGCGCAAAAGCGGCGGCCCAGAGGGGCCGCCGCGCGGGACCGGCCTCGGTGCCAGCCAGCCGGAGCCTCCAGGGTGACGCCGGGGGAGGTTTTTTTCATCCTCCGAACCGGTCGGTGACCAGGAGGCCCGAGGGAGCCTTCCCGACCGGGATGTGCAGGATGACCTTGTGGGCCTTCGCGTCGAGGACCGCCACCGCGTCCTGCCCCCCCACCGCGACGTAGGCGAAGCGCCCGTCCGAGGTGAAGCCGACGTTCTCGGGAGCCTGGCCCACCTTCACTCGCGTCACCTCCTCCAAGGTCTTCGCGTCCACGACCGAGACGCTGCCATCCTTCAGGTTGGTGACGTAGGAGTAGCGCCCGTCCGGGGTGAAGGTGTTGGTCACGGGCACCTCCCCCAGGCGGATGGTTTTTTGGGCGCGCCTGTTCTCCGCGTCGATGAGGGCGTTGCTGTGCGCTTTGGCGTTCCGCACCCACACCCGGCGGCCGTCGGGCGCGATTCGAAGCATGTGCGGCCAGCTGCCCTTCTCGAGGTTCAGCCGCCCCGCCAGGTGGAACGTCCGGACATCGATGCGGGCGACGGTGTCCTGGTTGCGCTCGGGGGTGAACACGAAGTTTCCGTCGGGGGTGGTGTCCAGGTCGCAGGGGAACGCCCCCGTCGGGATGCGCTGCACCACCTCGAGCTTTCGGGTGTCGATGACGGCGATGTGATCCTCGCCCGCCACGTTCACCAAGGCGTAGCGGTTGTTCCGGACCAGGACGGCGCTGTGAGAGGGCCCCTTGCCCAGGGGGATCTTCTTCACCACCTGGAACTTTCTCGGGTCGATGACCACGGCGGAGGAGATCCCTTTCTCCACCGTGTACGTCCAGATCCGCCGGCCGTCCCAGTAGTTCTGCTCGTTCGAGAGCCACCGGATGGAGACGCCCAGGGGATGGGTGCGGACCACCTTCTGGGTGGCGGGGTCGATGACCGAGACGTCCTTGGTCCCCCGGTTGAAGACATAGACCAGCTCCTTTTTCCCAGCGGCCGCGGCCGCTGG
>CAYMWZ010000153.1:0-7028 GCA_964394385.1 uncultured Nitrospinaceae bacterium
TCTTCTCCCGGCACGTGAAGAAGCCCTTCCTCTTCATGGAGCGGCCCGAGATGGTCAAGGAGGAGAAGCTGACCGCCGTCGCCCGCGCCGGGGCCTACAGCATGTCCATCGGCGTCGAGAGCGGGGACGAGGAGTTCAGGAAGCGCGTCCTCAACCGCAAGATGGAGGAGGAGGTCATCGTCGACGCCTTCGCCCTGGCCCGAAAGCACGGCATCAAGACGCACGCCTTTAACATGGTGGGCCTCCCCTACGAGGACAGGGAGCGCATCATCGCCACCCGCGAGCTTATGAAGCGCCTCAAGCCCGACACGGCGCAGTTCAGCATCTTCTACCCCCTGATCGGGACGAAGCTCCGCGAGGTGTGCGAGAAGGAGGGCTTCCTGGAGGGCGGAAACGAGATGCCGGAGAACTACTACGCGGGCTCGGTCCTCAACATGCCCACCATGTCCAGGGAGAACATCGTCAAGTACCAGAAGATTCTCGAGATCCTCTGCGGCCGCGAGGGCCTCTGGGCCGACTTCCTGTGGTGGATGTTCGAGACCTTCCCGGTCACGCTCGTGCTGAGGAGGCGGCTCAAGTTCCTGGGCGAGCCCGCCCGCTACCTCCGCACCTACGGCTTCCTCGGCAGCCTCAAGCGCCTGGCCTTCAAGTTCCGCAGGCGCTTCGGCAAGCTCTACGAATCTCCCGCCAGCGAGATCACCCAGCCCTACTACTACGGGCGGATGGAGTAGGGGCGTTCATTTGAGCGCCCCTATGCTCCCGCCCGAAGCCCCCGCTCCTTGAGGATGGCGAGTATCTGCTGGAAGCGCACGGCCGCCGTGTGATCCTGGCGCGCGCGCGCCTGGCCCCTCCGGGCGATCTCGCGGCGGGCCTCCTCGTCGGCCAGGTAGCGCCGGATGAGCGCCTGAAGCTCCTCCCTCGAGCGGAAGGTGACGATCTCCTCGCCCGGCGTGAACACCAGCTCCATGTCCGGCTTGTGGTTGGTCATGACGAACGCCCCGGCGCCCGCGTAGATGACCGGCTTGTCATCGGGGCAGCGGACGGAGTTCCCCCCGTTGATCAGGCTCAGGAAGATCTTGCCCGCCCGGGCGATCTTGAGCTTCTCCTCTCCGTATACCCCCCGGCTGGCCCCGACGCGCTCGCGAATCCAAGGGTCGCGGGCCTGATCCCAGCGTGGCCCCCAAATGCGGAAGCGGACACAGTCGTCCGTGAGGCGAGAGAAGAACCGTTCCCGGTAACCGTAGTGGCCCCCGATGAAGGTGACGTCCGCGGCGTAAGGAGCGAGCTCCGGATCGGGGATGGGCATCTCGTAGAACCCAGGGTCGTAGCAATGCGGGAGGAAGACCACGTTGTCGAAGCCGAAGAGCCTGAGCTCGTCGCGGAAGTATGTGTCCTTGACGACAAAGAGGTCGAACGCGCCGATCTTGCGGAAGTCCACCGGGGGGTTGCCCGCCCCGTAGGGGTTGTCCCCCAAGAAACAGACGGTGCGGCAGCGGCCCCCGCGCCCAATCCGCTCGATGGTGTCCGCCTCGATGTACCCGCCCCGGAAGACGAGCAGCATGTCGAACTCCCGCGATCTCTCCAGGAGGCGCTTGTTCATCCGCCGGATCCAGGCATCGCGGAAGTTGCTGTAGAAGAAGCACTTCCTCCGGTAGAAGAAGGGCTCTACCTCGTGGCCGAGGGATTGGATGCCGCTGAAGTAGTCGTAGGACTCCGAGGCTCCTCGCTCGAAGTAGTCGTGGGGGACGCAGTAGAGGACTCTCATGGCTCCCGGCGGCCTTTCTTGAGAGGGCACTCCCCGGAAGGTAGCGCCCCGGGCGCGGCCCCGCAAGGGCGGGGGGTTCCCCCCTCCCCGGAGACGGGCTATGGTGGCGGGATGGGAGGCTATCTCAGGGAGGAGTCCATGAGCCGGTTCGAGGGGAAGGTGTGCCTCATCGCGGGAGGAGCGCGGGGGATCGGGGGCAAGACGGCTGAGCTGTACGCCGCCGAGGGCGGGCGGGTCGTCATCGGGGACGTGCTGGAGGACCCCGGCCGGGCCCTGGCCGGGCGGATCGGGCCGGGGCGCGCCGCCTTCCAGAGGCTCGACGTGACGGACCCGGCCTCCTGCCGGGCGGCGGTGGAGCGGGCGGTCGGGGAGTTCGGGGGGCTAGACCACCTGGTCAACTGCGCGATCCGGATGGCGCCCGGCGCCCTGGTGGATCTTCCGGCGGAGGGCTGGAAGCAGGTGGTGGACGTGGGGCTTCACGGGACGTTCTTCATGTGCCAGGCAGCCGGGCAGTGGATGATCGCCAACGGCCGCCCGGGCGCCATGGTCAACCTCTCCTCGACCGCGGGCCTCATGCCCTACACCTTCGTGGGGGCCTACAGCACGGTCAAGGCGGGCATCATCATGCTCTCCCAGCAGCTTGCGCTCGAGTGGGCGCGCAAGAAGATCCGCGTGAACGCCGTCTGCCCGGGCCACACCGAGACCCCGCTCACGGCGGCCTATCTCGCGGACCCCGAGATCAGGCGGGGCCGCAGCGAGGTCACCCCCTGGGGCCGGGTGGGCCAGCCGGGGGACATCGCCCACGGCATCCTCTTCCTGCTCTCGGAGGAGGCCGACTACATCACGGCGGCCCATCTCGACATCGACGGGGGGCTCACCCGGAGCATCTTCAACCACATCCCCGGCCGGAAGTGGGACTAGCGGCCCCGGGCGCGCCTCTTTCCTAGTTCAGCGATTCTTGCGCCTCCTTCGCCGGGACCAGCCGCCTCTCGGCCACCTTGGCCCGGACGGCCAGGACGGGGCAGGGGGCGCGCCGGATCACCTGCTCGGTCACGCTGCCGAGCAGGAAGCGGCTCAACCCCCGGCGGCCGTGGGTGGCCATGATGATCAGGTCGTAGTTTCCGGCTTCGGCCGTCCGGAGGATCTCCCGCCGGGGGTCGCCCCAGGCGACCTCCGGCCGGACCTTGGGGCCCGCCGAGGCCCGCTGCGTCATCTCCCGGAGCTGGCTCTCCAGCTGCATCCGTGCGTCCTCGAGGAGCTTGCTCCGGTCGGGGAAGGAGGGGGCGTAGCGGCTCGTGTAGGTCCCTTCGGCGGCGAAGGCGGCGGGGGTGGCGGAGACGTAGTCGGATTCCTTTCCAACGTGGAGCACGAGAACGTCTGCGTCCCACTTCTCCCCGATCTCGACCGCCGCCTGGAGGACGCCCATGCTGAACTCCGAAAAATCGACCGGTACCAGAATCTTCTTGGGATCATAGATCTTCATGGCATTTCCTCCCCCAGAGGGCAGAAGCCAATCCCCGCGTTCCATTTGATCAAAATATAGGTCCCTCCCAGGGCCTTTGCCATCGAAGCGCACGTTCCTCGAAAGTAGGGAAATCCCTAGCGCTTTCCGGCGGGCTCCGGCCCGGACAGCCCCCCCTTGTCCGGCGGGCGCCCGGCCAGATCCCCCGCCCTTGAGCCGCCGCCCCCCGCTTGATAGGGTGGGCCCGTGATACGTTCCTCTCCGCCGGAAAATCGGGGAATTTTGGACGGCGTCCTCTCGGTTCCGCGTCAGTGGCTCCTCGCCCGTTGGCTCCTGGCCGCTCTCTTGCTGGCGCCTCACCCGTCCGCGGGCGCGCTCGCGCGCGGTGGGCTCTGGTTCTCCTCGGCGGCGGCCGCGCTCCTCGCGCCCGCCCCGGCCGAGGCGGCGCGCTTTGGCGGCGGGCGCACCTTCGGCTTCCGGGGCGCGCGGGGCTTCTCGCGGAGGGGATTCGGCCGCTCGGCCTTCGGGCGCGGCTACCGGCGGCCCTACTATCGCCGCGGGGTCGGCCTCGGCCTCCCCTTCTTCTACGGCTTTCCCCTCTTCGGCTTTGGCTACGGCATCTTCGGGCTTCTGCGGCTCTTCCTCGTCCCGCTCCTCTTGATATTCATCCTGCGCCGCATGAGCCGGCGCCGGTGATGGGGACTTCCTCTGGAGGGATGAAGCGATGAAGCGATTCGGCCTTGTGCGCCCCGGATGGTCTCTGCTCGCGCTCGCGTTGACGCTCCTCCCGGCGGCCGCCCACGCCCAGCCGGCCGCCGGGCCCCGGGTCGGCCTCGGGACGGGCCTCGTCCTCTCGGTCGTCTACGGGCTGGTGGGCATCCTGCTCTTGATGATCGGCTACAAGATCTTCGAGTGGATCACGCCGTTCTCGGTCTCGGACGCCCTCTCGCGGGACCAGAACCGGGCGGTGGGCATCGTGGTCGCGGCGATCTTCATCGCCATCGGCCTGGTCATCCACGCCGCCCTGGGCTAAGGGGGTCGCGCCTCGCCCGCCGCACCTGTAGGGGCGTTCAATTGAACGCCCCTACGAAGGTCCCTCGCCCCGGTGGCCGGACGTTGAGGAATTTCTGGGGAGGGCAGAGAATCGCTGGATCCCGCCCGGCGGGGGCGGGGTCACGCGTGGAGGAAGCCGTGGCGGAGGCGGCACCTTCGATGGAGAAAGACAGGGCCCGGCCGGCCCCCCCGGGGGCGCTCAAGGTCCCCCTGGCGGACCCCCTTTTCTATTCGCTCCAGGGGGAGGGGGCGACGCTGGGGCGCCCCTCGGTCTTCGTGCGCCTGATGGGCTGCACGGTGGGCTGCTCCTGGTGCGACACCAAGTACAGCTGGGAGGGCCCCCCCGCCGAGGAGAGGACGCTGGAGGAGATCCTCGCCTACTGCCGCGGGCGGCCCGGCTGCCAGGTGGTGGTGACGGGGGGAGAACCCTTGGAGAGCCCCGCCTTCCCCCCCCTGGTCGCGGCCTTGAAGGGGGCGGGCCTCCGGGTCGAGGTCGAGACGGCGGGCTACCTCCCGCCGGGGGAGGAGCTCCTCGCCGGGGTGGACCAGTGGAACGTCTCCCCCAAGCTCGCCTCGGCCGGGATCGCCCCCGAGAAGGCGCCCAAGACCCTCGCCTGGCTCCGGCGGGCCAAGGAGCCCTATCTCAAGTTCGTCCTCCACCGGCCCGAGGAGCTGGCCGAGGTGGACGCCGTGCTTAAGAAGTACGGCCTTCAGGATTTCCCCCCCGAGCGCGTCGTCATCTCCCCCGGGGGCAAGAAGCGGGAGGAGATGGAGCGGCGGCTCCTCCCCCTGGCCGAGGCGGCCCTCAGGCGCGGCTTCCGCTTCACGCCCAGGCTCCACGTCCTGCTCTGGGACGACAAGCGGGGGGTGTGAAAGGGGCGCAAAAGACGCGGCGGGAACGCCGCTTTCGGCACCCCCGCCGGAAAATCCGATCTTCCCGCTAGGCCGGGATCTTGACGCCTTCCTTCTGGGTCAGCTCGTCCCAGTTCCGCTCGACCCTCTTCTTCAGCTCGGCCATGAACTCGCGCGTGATGAAGTGCGGCATCTTGACGTTCCCGTTCGCGCGCTCGTAGACGCGGGCGGGGATGTCGTACTCCTCGTCGGTGTAGCCCACCTTCTTCTCCAGCAGGCGGCCCCGGAGGTAGGCCCGGCGGATGGCCCCCTTCACGTCCTCGGCCGTCAGGGAGAGGCCGTACATGTCGTTGAGGGAGTCCACGATCTCCTTGTCCGGCACTCCGGCGAACTTGCAGGTGCCGATCAGGTCGTCGCGGGTGTAGTAGATGCCGTTCATGACGGCCCGCTCCCAGTAGTCGATGTCGGTCTTCTGGCCGTCCAGGATCAGGAGCAGGAAGGTGCGCATGCTCATGTGGCCGCCGGCCAGGGCCCAGGGGTAGCCCGGGTTGGTCTCGGGGAGGTAGGCCGGGTATTCGAGGCCCTTGCCCTGCATGGCGAAGGAGAGGTCGCCGCACTGGAGCGCCAGGCGCATGCAGCCCTGGCCGAGCTCCTCCAGCTGGCCCGCGGCGGTCTTCTGGATGAGCTCGGTCATCTTCTTGACGTCGCCGAAGCGGACCCCGCCGAGCACGGGCTTGCCGGGGTGCCGCTCGTTCCACTCCATGGCGTAGCTGATGGTGGCGCCCAGGCTGATGGAGTCGTAGCCCAGCCGGTCCACCAGCTCGACCACCTCGAGGGATTCCTCCTGGCCGTAGACGCCGCAGTTGGCGGTGATGAGGTCGAGCGGCTCGTAGTCGAACTTGACGCGGAAGCGGCCCTTCTTGGCCTTGCGCCCCTCGGCGGTCTCGCCCTCGGGGCGGTCGTAGATGTTCTTGTGGCAGGCGATCCCGCACTTGAAGCAGGACTCGTCCTTGACGACGTAGGGCTTCTCGAAGGAGGAGCGGTAGAGCGGCAGGGCGTCGTCGTTGCCCGGGGCCCAGAAGTTCCGCTCGGGGAGGCAGCCCAGGGGGTGGAGCCCGGCGATGTTGCGCCAGGTGCCGCCGCCGCCCTCGCCCTTGTAGGCGTCGCGGTAGTTCTTGGAGCCCGCCCCGCGCGCGATGACCTTGTTGGCCTCCTTCACCACGTCGGAGACGGCGGACTTGTCGTCCGGCGACTGGGCCACGACGGCGATGAGGTTCTTGCTGCCCATGACGCCGCCGAACCCCCCGCGCCCGCAGAAGCGGGGCTTGCACTCCCTGGAGGTGAGCTGGTTCACCGTGCTGAGCGCGATGCCGGCCATGCGGTTCGTCTTCCAGTTCTCCCCCGTGGGTCCGATGACGGCGAAGTGGGCGTCCTCGTACTGGTCCAGGAGGGCCATCATCTTCTCGTGCGTGTCCTTGCCAACCAGGGGGGAGGCGTCCACGAGCTCCATCGTGGGGGGGCCGCCCAGCTTCTCGCTCCTCACCACGAGCGTGACGGGCCTGGGGCTCCTGCCCAGGAAGAGGATCTCGTCCACCCCGGCGCAGGCGAGCTTGGTGCCGAACTTGCCCGAGCCGGCCGAGTACATGGCCGAGGGGGCGCCCTTGCGGGTGCTCTTCAAGGGGCTGTAGCCCCCGATGAAGGTGCGCAGCCCCGTCATGAGGTTGGTGCCCGAGAAGCAGCCCAGCTCCAGGACCAGGGGGGCCGAGGGGGCGTAGGGGTCGGAGACGTCGTAGCGGGAGAGCACCTTGAAGACGCGCCCGATCCCGCCGAGGAAGTCCTCGAGGTCGGCGCAGGTCTTGACCTCCATCGCGATCTTCCCGCTCGAGAGGTCGACCG
>CAYMWZ010000154.1:0-7003 GCA_964394385.1 uncultured Nitrospinaceae bacterium
TTGCGGCCGAAAGAGATGATACCACAAAATAAGCTGAAAGTCTCATATAAAACAACAACTTGCGGAGAATCTCCCGGCCTCCCGCAGCCTGGGCCCTGCTACAATCGGCCGGCTTCGCGCCAAGCCATCCTGTGAACCGTGAAGGGAGGACCCATGCACTCATTTCCGAGCCTCCGCCGCGCGCGGCGCTGGGCCGCGGCGGCCCTCCTGGCGGCGGCCCTGGCCGCCCCCCCGGGCGGCGCCCAGGAGCCCGAGCTGAGCGACCTGATGGCCCGCATGGACAAGGCCTTCGGCGACCTGGTGAAGTCGCTCATGCTGGTCTCCCTCCAGAAGCTCCCGGCCGAAACCCCCTTCGAGGAGGCCCAGCAGTGGGCGGGGGAGGTCGCCGAAATCGCCAAACAAGCCTCCGGGACGGGCACCTACAAGGACGCCAAGGCGTTCGGTGAGCTGGCGCGGCAGGCCGAGGGGCTCGCGCGGCGGCTCGAGGGGCTGGCCCGGGAGAAGCTCCTGGAGGACTCGGTCGCGGCCCTCGCCCGGCTCCACGCCGCCTGCGCCCGCTGCCATTCGGAGTTCCGCTTCTAGGCAACTCAGACGTGGCCCCTCGCCCGCATGGCGGCCACGACGAGGTCGGCCGCCTCCTCGGCGCGGGTCCGCCCGTTGTTGATCAAAACGTCGTACCGCTCCGGATCCGTCACGTCCACCCCGGTGAACTCGCGGACGAAGGACTCGCGGGCCTGCTCCTCGCGGGAGGCGATGGCCTCGGCCTCCGGTAGGCTGATCCCCCGCTGGCGGGAGATCTTGGCCGAGCGCCACGCCAGGGGCGCGATGAGGCGGACGTGGATCCCCCGGGCGACCCCCGCGCAGACGATCGCCGCCCCCCTCCCGACCAGGATGACCCGCCCCGCCTCCGCCAGCGAGAGGATGGTTTCGACCAGCGTCTCGTAGGCCTGGTACTCGGTCGGCCTGCGCCCGAGGAGGGTGTCCACCGTCTGGCGGATGTGGCTCCGGCGGCTGTGGGAGAGGGCGTCCACGAACTTCGCGGCCTCGCCCCTCTTCTCGGCGATGGCCTGAATGATCTCTTTTCCCGTCACCACCCAGGGCGTGGGCCGGGGGGAGAGCGCGTTCAACCTCTCGGCGAGCCTCTCGGCCAGGGGGATCCCCTCGCAGCCGTAGGCGCGGGAGATGGTGACGAAGGGGCCCGGCTGCACCTCCCTCACCTCGCGGGTGTGCTCAGAGTAGAACGCCGCCTGCCAGGAGAGGAAATCCTGGATCCGGGAAGGAAGCGGGCCCATCGCCATGAGGTCGGCTCCTTCGGTCCGCCCGCGCGGGGCCGGGGCGCTCATCCGGCCGGGGGTGCGGCCAGAGCCGCCGGGGGCGTGCCCCGGGCCCGCCTAGATGTCGAGGTTGCGCACCTCGGGTGCGTGCTTTTCGATGTAGTCGCGGCGGGGATCGACGGCGTCGCCCATCAAGGTGGAGAAGATCTCGTCGGCCCGGAGGGCGTCCTCGACCGAAACCTTGAGGAAGATGCGCCGCTCCGGGTCCATCGTGGTCTCCCAAAGCTGCCCGGGGTTCATCTCCCCGAGCCCCTTGTAGCGCTGGACGCTGAGCCCCTTCTGCCCCAGGGCGCGGAACCGCTCGAGCATCTCCTCGCCCCGGTTGACAGAGATCTCCTCCGCGCCGCTCTTGATGATGAACGGCGGCTGGCCGAGCTTCGCCAGCGCCTCCGAGGAGGCGCGAATGCTCTTGAACTCCTGGGAGTCCAGCATGAAGGCGTCCACGCGGGTGGCGAGGTCGCGGTCGGCCATCCGGGTGCGGAAGATGACCCCCCGCAGCTCCCCGGTCTCCTCGTCCCGGCGGATCTGGGCGGCGGGCTCGCCGTCGCCGGGGTGCTCCTCCCGGAAGTGCCGCTTGACCATCTGCTCGATCTCCTTCAGGCCCTTCTCGGAGAGGAGGCTCGCCGCCCCCAGGCCAGGCTCATCCGCCAGGAGGCGGATGATCCGGCTGTCCATCCCCCGCCGGGCGTAGTGGTTCATCGCCGCCCCGGCGCTCGCCAGGAGGAGCAAGAGGTCGCGCAGCTTCGCCCCCTTCGCCCCGACGGTCTCGGGGGCCTTCTTGGCGGACTTCCTCCCCCGCCGGGAGCCGGGGACGCCGTTGCTCGCGGCCACGACCTCGGCCTCCTCGATCGCCGCCGAGATGATGTACTCCTCGAAGGCGCGGTCGTCCCTCAGGTAGAGCTCGCTCTTGCCCCGCCTGACCTTGTAGAGAGGCGGCTGGGCGATGTAGAGGTGCCCCTTCTCGATGAGGGCCGACATGTGGCGGAAGAAGAAGGTGAGCAGCAGGGTGCGGATGTGGGATCCGTCCACGTCGGCGTCGGTCATGATCACGATCTTGTGGTAGCGCAGCCGGTTGAGGTCAAAGTCCTCCTTGATGCCGGTCCCGATGGCCGTGATCATGGTGCGGATCTCTTCGTGGGTGAGCATCTTGTCGAGGCGTGCCTTCTCGACATTCAGGATCTTCCCCTTGAGGGGGAGGATGGCCTGGAAGCCGCGGTCGCGCCCCTGCTTGGCCGAGCCCCCCGCCGACTCCCCCTCGACGAGGTAGAGCTCGCACCGGGCCGGATCCCGCTCGGAGCAGTCGGCGAGCTTGCCGGGGAGGGAGGCGCTGTCCAGGGCACCCTTGCGGCGGGTGAGGTCGCGCGCCTTGCGGGCGGCTTCCCTGGCCTGCGCCGCCTGGATGACCTTCTCGATGATCCGCCGGGCGGCGGGGGGGTTCTCCTCGAAGTAGGTGGAGAGCCCGTCGTTGACCGCCTGCTCCACGAGGCCCTTCATCTCGGAGTTGCCGAGCTTGGATTTGGTCTGCCCCTCGAACTGGGGCTCGGGCAGCTTCACGCTCAGTATGGCGGTAAGCCCCTCGCGCACGTCGTCCCCGCTCGGGGCGGGGTTGTTCTTGAGGAGGTTGCTCGCCGTGGCGTAGCGGTTGATGGAGCGCGTGAGGGCGCTGCGGAAGCCGATGAGGTGCGTCCCGCCCTCGGTCGTGTTGATGTTGTTGGCGAAGGTGAAGAGGGTCTCGTTGTACCCGTCGTTGTACTGGAGGGCCACCTCGATGATGGTGCCGTTCTTCTCGCGGGAGATGTAGATGGGCTTCTTGTGGATGGGCTCCCGCGCGCGGTTCAGGTGCTCGACGAAGGAGACGATGCCGCCCTTGTAGAAGTACTCCTCCTTCTTCCCGGAGCGGATGTCCTCGAGGGCGATCTTGAGGCCGCTGTTCAGGTAGGCCATCTCGCGAAGGCGCCCCGCGAGGGTGTCGAAGTTGAACTCGGTGGTCTCGAAGATCTTGGGGTCGGGCTTGAAGATGATGGTGGTGCCCGTGGTCTGGATCTTCTTGTCCCGCTTGAGGCGGCCGGTGGGGACGCCGCGGTTGAAGTCGATCTTGTGGATGAAGCCCTCCCGGCGGATCTCGGCGTAGAGCCACTCGGAGAGTGCGTTCACGCAGGAGACGCCCACCCCGTGCAGTCCCCCCGAGACCTTGTAGGCGCTGTGCTCGAACTTCCCGCCCGCGTGGAGCTTGGCGAGGACAACCTCGGCGGCGGAGACTTTCTCGGTGGGGTGGATGTCGACCGGGATGCCCCGGCCGTTGTCCTTGACGGTGACCGAGCCGTCCTCGTTGATGGTGATCTCGATGAGGTCGCAAAAGCCCGCCATCGCCTCATCGACGCTGTTGTCCACCACCTCGTACACCAGGTGGTGCAACCCTGACGGGCCCGTGCTCCCGATGTACATGGCGGGCCGCTTCCGGACGGCCTCAAGGCCCTCCAGGACGCGGATGTCCTTCGCCGCGTAATCCCCGCCGCCCTTCTTGGCTTTGGTCGCCATGCGCCCCATCCCTATCCTTGCGGCCCGCGAGACCGGCAGGCGGTCAGGATTCCTCCCTCGACGGAAAAACAGCCCGCCTCCGCCGGCCGCGCCCCCGGCCTCTCGGTCGAGGTGATGAAGACCTGGGCCCCCATCGAGCCGAGGTACCGGAGGACGTCCTCCCTCCTTCTCTCGTCCAACTCGGAACTCAGGTCATCCAGCAGGACAATGGGCTCGTCCCGCCGGGCCTCCCGGTAGCTCTCCACGGTCGCGGCCACAAGGGCGATGGTGAGGAGCCGCTGCTCCCCCTGCGAGGCGGTCTCCTTCGCCCGGCGGCCCCCCAAGAGGACCCGAAAGTCGTCCAGGTGAGGCCCCCACAAGGTGCTGCCGCGACGCCCCTCCTCGCTCCTCGCCCGCTCGGCCGCCTCCCGGAGAAGATCCTCCGCCTTGCCCTCCAGGCTCCCGGCCGGGGTCGGCCGGCCCAGTAAGTCGGCCCACCTCTCCCCGCCGCGGCCCGCCCCGGCAGCGGCAGCGGCGTACTCCACCTCCATGGAGCCCGCCAGGCCGGGGGCCAGACGCTGCTCCAGGGACGACAAGTGTCTGCGGAGAGACTCCAAATACTGGTGCCTTCGGGCGATGATGCGGGCGGCGGACTTCAGGAGCCGCTGCTCCCAAACGGTGATTATATCAGAGTTGGCTGTCCCCGTCCCTCTCAAAAGGCGGTTTCTCTCCAGGAGGATCCTGTTGTACTCGCGGGCCTCGGCGAGGTGGCGGGGGTCCTCGGCCGCGATTGCGCGGTCGAAGAAGGCCCGCCTGAGGGCAGGCCCTCCTTTCATGACCTGCAAGCTTTCGGGAAAGAATACGACGGCATGGACCCGCCCGAGATAAGCCAGCAGGTCGGTTGCTTCCTTCCCGTCTGCCCGATATTTTCGCTCCCTTCCCTGGACTGTGGCCTCGAGGGTGGGCCCTGCTGCCCCAGGGTGGCGGGTGAACTCCCCCCTCAAGTGCATACCCTCGCTTCCTTCGGCCACCATCCTGCTCCGGTGGATCCGCCGGAACGAGCGAAGGTGGATCAGAAAATAGATCGCCTCGAGAAGGTTGGTCTTTCCCGCGCCATTTAGCCCGGAGATGTAGTTAAATCCCGGACAGGGCTCGAAATTGAGAGCAGAGTAGTTCCGGAAGTTCTTGAGGGAAAGCCTCGTCAGGCGCAAGGTTCTCTATGTCTCTTTTATTGCTTTTAATGAGGGTAGATCAGAAAAAATAGTAGTAGTAGTAGAGGGTGAGGTTTGGTGGAAACACCGCTAGGGGGTTGAAATTCGTAGGCTCGCCGCGCCGCGCGCTGCGGCGCGTTTGGGGAAAAGTGTGCGTGGCGGTGGAAGAACCGCGAAGAACACCCGGCGCGCCGGGAGAGGAACAGGTTTTCCACGGGCTTTTCCTTGGGTTATGAGGCGGCCTCCGCCTTCTCCTGAAGGAGCTGAATGGTGGCGGCGAAGTTGACGTCTTTCTTGATCATGTCCCGGATCTTGTTGGTGGAGTGGATGACGGTCGAGTGATCTTTCCCTCCGAAGCGGCGGCCGATCTCGGTCGTGGAGGCCCTGGAGAGCTCGCGCGCGAGGTACATGGCGATCTGGCGGGGGAGGGCGAAAGCCTGGGAGCGGTTTTTGGATTTGAGGTCCAAGACCCGCACCTGGAAGTGGTCCGCCACGATGCGCTGGATGTCGTCGATGCCGGTGGAGCGCGAGCCGTCGCGGATGATGTGCTTGAGGACCTCCTGGGCCATGAGGAGGTCGAGGTCGGCGCCGTGGAGGGAAGCGTGGAAGATGAGCTTGATGAGGCATCCCTCCAGCTCCCGGATGTTGGACCGGACTTTCTCGGCAATGTAGTGGGCCACCTCAGGCGGGAGGGCGAAGTTGTGGTCGGCGGCCTTCTTTTGGAGGATCGCCACCTTTGTCTCGAAGTCGGGCGCGCCGATGTCCGCCATCATGCCCCAGACGAAGCGGGCCCTTAGACGTTCCTCGAGGCCCGGCGTGTCCTTGGGCATCTTGTCGCTGGTGATGACGATCTGCTTTCCCGCCTCGTGGAGGGCGTTGAAGGTGAAGAAGAACTCCTCCTGGGTCCGCTCCTTTCCCGCGATGAACTGGATGTCGTCTACCAGGAATGCGTCGAACTTGCGGTACTTCCTCCGGAACTCCGCCATCCGGTTGTGCTGGAGGGAGGAGATCAGCTCGTTGATGAAGTTCTCGGAGGAGGTGTAGTAGACCCGGGCGTCGGGGCGCCGGTCGAGGACGGAGTGGGCGATGGCGTGCAGGAGGTGGGTCTTGCCCAGCCCCACGCCGCCGTAGATGAACAGGGGATTTAGGGCGCGCCCGGGCTCGGCGGCCGTGCGCAGGCTGCACGCACGGGCAAACTGGTTCGAGTTGCCGACGACGAAGCTGTCGAAGGTGTACTTCGGGTTGAGGAAGTCGGGCTTCTCGGGCGGCGGAGCGGCGGGGGAGGCGGCCGGCCGGGGCGGGGGCCAAGGTTTGTAGGCGTCGGCCCCGTTGGCGGCGATGAGGTGCAGGGAGATCTCCTCCCCGTTCTCTTCGTGGAGGATCTGGGTGAGGACGGCCCAGTAGCGCGAGCGCAGGGTGTCCAGGGAGAACGGGTCTGGCACCTGGACGGTGAGGCTGGATTCGTCGCGGGAGATTTCCTGCGTTCCGGCGAACCAGCGATCATAGGCCTGGGGGGAGACCTCCCCTTGAACCCGAGCCAGGCATTTTCCCCAAAGATCACTCATGGTGGCGAATCAGCAGAAGATTCTCGGGGCCCGAGGCCCCGGAACCGAAAGACCGGCACGGGCGCCGGCGCTGGAGCGGGCGGGAACACAAAGCGAGAGATTTCCACAATCAGGCGGGCGAAATCAAGATGTTTTCACAGAAAAGGCGCCTGTTTTCTCCAAGTCATTGAAAATTGTTGATAATTTTTGATAGGTTTCCACAATCAAGACAGGTGGGGGATAGACGAACAAAAAACAAAAATTAAATTCCTTACGGGCTGCTTGCGGGATGGCACCTTGGGTGAAGGGACCTTTGTCACCCAAAACCCCGGAAAAGCCGGGTCTTGGAGGAAGCCGACGCCCTCTCCTTGACAGCAACTGAGGTCGGCGGCTAATT
>CAYMWZ010000155.1:0-7003 GCA_964394385.1 uncultured Nitrospinaceae bacterium
CTTCCTGGCCGCCCTGGAGGCCGAGGGGCTGTTCCGGAAGCTCTGGGGGAAGTAGCGCCTCGACTCTGGACGCTACTTCGTGAAGCCCACCTCGACGAACCCCTGCCACTGGGTCGGGTCAGTGGGGAGCCCCGCGAGCGTCTTCTTGTGGGCGAAGGGGTAGTACCGGTCCCAGAGCCAGATGACGGGCACGTCCTCGGCGAGGATCTTCACGGCCCCGTCGAAGAGCGCCTTGCGCTTCGCATGCTGGACCTCGCTCGCGGCCTGGGTGAAGATCTTGTCGACCTGGGGATTGCAATACCCCGAGACGTTGTGCGCGAAGAGCGGCTTGATGTTGTCGCAGATGTAGAGGCGCGCGATACCGACGCTCGGGTCCGGCCCTGTCGAGAACGAACCCATCGTCATGTCGAAGTCCCACTTGACCCAGACCTTGTCCCTCAGGGCGGCGGACTCCAGGGGCTCGATCGAGACGTCGATGCCGACCTCCCTGAGCTGTGCCTTCATGATCTGGGCCGCGCTCTCCATCGTCGAGTCCGCTTTGTCGTAGCTCACGCGCATCTTGAAGCGCACGGCGCCCTCCCTGGGAGGGTAGCCCGCCGCGTCGAGGAGCCGCTTCGCCCGTTCGTTGTCGTGGGGGTACTGCCTGCCCACCGTCGTGTAGAACGGCTTCTGCAGCGACGAGATGGGGCCCCGGGAGACCTTGCCGAAGCCGAAGGCCGCCTTCTTCAGCATGTCCTCCCTGTCGAGCGCATGGTAGATCGCCTGGCGGACCTCTTTCTTGCTGAAGGGCGCGTTCCGGTTGTTGATGAAGGCGACGAAGATCGCCGCCGAGGGCCGCTCGGCGTTCTTCACGGCGATCGTGGGGTTCTGCTCCAGCCGGGGGACGTCGGACGAGGGGAGAGAGACGAAGGGAAGATAGTCCACCGACCCCCGCTCGAGGCCGAGAACGCGAGCGGCCTTGTTCGGCACGATCTGGTAGATGATCTTGTCGAGGTAGGGCCGCCCCTCGAAGTAGTCCGGGTTCGCCTCGAGGATGACGTGGCTCCCTTTCTTGTACTCGACGAACTTGAAGGGACCGGTCCCCAGCGGCTGGAGGTTGCGCGGGTTCTTCCGGGGATCGCTCCCCTCATAGACGTGCCTCGGGTATACGCCCGCCACGACGAGGTCGGTGAGGGCCGTCAGCATCGGCGGGAACGGGTGGTCGAGATGCATCACCGCGGTGTGCGTGTCGGGCGTGTCGATGCGGCTGACCATCTTGAAGTTGGTGGACCCGAAGGCGCTGTACTTCCTGTTGATCTCGAGGAAGCCGTACGCCACGTCCGCCGAGGTGAACGGCTTCCCGTCGTGCCACTTGGCCCCCTTGCGGAGCCTGAAGGTGTAGGTCTTGCCGTCGGGCGAGATCTCCCACGACTCGGCCAATACGCCCCGCACGTTTTGCTCGTTGTCCAGGCGCACGAGGGTGTTGTAGATCTGCGCGCTCAGGGTCATCTGGGTGATGTCCGAGGAAACGCCCGGGTTGATCGTCGGCGGATCACCGGGAAGGATGGCAACCAGCGTTCCCCCCCGCATGACCTCGGCGGTCTCAGCCGGCCGAGCGCCCAGCGAGAATCCAGCCAGCAGGATCAGGGCCCCGCAAAGCGTGCGAGGGGCCAATGGCCGACGGGTCGTGGCGATGCTGCCCATGAGAGCCTCCTCCTCTTGTAAGGGGACCCGGGGGCGGGGAACGAGACGTCAGCTTAGGGGCTTGAGGCCTCCGAGTCAACGCAAGTGAGATGCCGCGGATAGCCTCGCCCCTTTGCTAGCATGGACCCGTGGCCGACGTCCTCGTCAAGAACGGCATCCTCATCACTGTCGATCCCCAGCGCCGCGTCATCGAAGACGGGGCCCTCGCCATCCGGAAGGACCGCATCGTGGCCGTGGGACCCAGCCGCGAGGTCGAGCGCGCCCACCGGGCGAAGAAGGTCATCGATGCGCGCGGCAAGGTGGTCATGCCCGGCCTCATCGACAACTACGGGAACGAAGGGACCGCGCTGACCAAGAACATCGGCGAGCGGATCTCGGGCTACGCGTGGCGCCTCCTCCAGGACCACATCCTCTTCCGCAGCGTGACCGAGTCCTTCTGGCATGTCGAGGGAAAGCTGATGGCCCTCGAGCATCTCAAGTTCGGGACGACGTGTTTCATGAACATGTTCGGGACCGCCCCGAGGGGGGACGATCCCACCTATCCCGAGGTCAGCATGGCGGGGATCGCCGAGGTTGGCCTGCGATCGGTGACGGGTGTAGGCCCGTCGCGGCCGCCCTACCCTACGCTCTACTCGACCTGGAGGAACGGGCGGCGAGCCGACCGTCGCGTCTCGATGGAGCAGTCCTTCCGGGTCGCCGAGGAGGTCATCCGCAGGAATCACGGGAAACACGGTGGGAGGACGAGCGTCTGGGTCGGCATCTCCCGGCCGAATGCCCCGTCGAAGCTCGACCCGATGTTTCGCCCCGAGTACGTCAAGGAGGCCCGGTTGCAGGCGAAGCTCATCAAGCGGCTCATGGAGAAGTACGGCGTCGGGCTTCGGGCCAACGCCTTCGGGGAGGTCGTCAAGTGGGCCCACGAGAAGCTCGGCCTCCTGGGACCTCGCGTGGTGCTGGCCCACGGCACGGGCCTCTCGAACCTCGAGATCCGCTACCTGGCGGAGACCGACACCAAGATCGTCCACTGCCCGACGGCTCGGCGCATCTACACGAACGAGGGGGTCTGCCCTGTCATCGAGCTGCTCGACGCGGGGGTGACCGTCTCGCTCGGCACCGACTATACCGACCAGGATCGGACGGCCGATCAGTTCAAGGACATGAAGGTCGCGATCCTCCTCCAGAGGCTCCGCTTCCAGGATCCGTCCTATCTCCCGCCGGGGAAGGTCATCGAGATGGCGACCATCGACGGCGCGCGGGCGCTGGGGATGGACCATCTCATCGGCTCCCTCGAAGTCGGCAAGAAGGCCGATCTCATCCTGATCGACATGGAGCAGCCGCACCTCAAGCCCTTGTGGATGACCCCGCAGCGCGTGGTATATCACGTGACGGGGCACGACGTCGACACCGTGCTCGTCGACGGGCGGATCCTGATGGAGAAGAGGAAAGTCCTTTCCGTCGACGAGGCCGCCGTCTTGCGCGAGGCCCAGACCGAAGGGGAGCGGATGATCGAGCGGGCAGGGGTCGCGCCCTTGATGGGGCTTCCCGACAGGTTCTGGGGCCACTCGCGCTACTGAGAGGCGAGCAACGCCCGAGCGACCACCAGGCAGACCATCTCAGGACGCTTGACGGGGGCCGCCGGGGACGCGATGCTGATGCGCGGCGTACGGCGAGAGGACGAATATGGCCAGGGCACGAGCCAGATCCAAGACCACGGGAACAGCCACGACGAAGGAATCGAAGCAGACGCGCACGTGCGTCCTCTGCTGGACGGAGTTTTCCGAGAATGACTCGGGCAAGTTCCATCCCCTCAGGTACTTCGAGGACAGGTGCTTCTGCAACGAGTGCTTGCGCAAGGAAAAGGAAGGGGGCTGGAAAGATCCGAAGGTGCGGCTGAAGTAGGCCGTACCGAGTCCAGACATTGACGCGCCTGCGCCATGTCGATTCACAGATACGTCCTCCTTCGGGCTCTCCAGGCGATCCCCGTGCTCGTCGGCGTGATCGTCATCAACTTCGTCCTCATTCACGCGGCGCCGGGCGACCCGACGCACTACCTCATCGGCGAGGCCGACGTCTCCCAGGCCTTCATCGACCGCCTCAGGGCCGAGATGGGCCTGGATCAGCCGATCTACGTGCAGCTCTGGCGCTATTTCCTGAAGATTGTCTCGGCGGACCTCGGCTACTCCCTCGTCTCGAGCGCCTCGGTGCTGAGCCTGATTCTGGACAGGCTGCCGGCGACCCTCCTTCTGATGGGAACCCAGTTCGTGTTCGCGGCGCTCGTCGGGATCTGCCTGGGCCTCATCTCGGCGTCCAAGCCGAACTCCACCCTCGACATCTCGGTGACCGTGTTTTCACTCGTCGGTTACGCCATGCCCCTCTTTTGGCTCGGTCAAATGCTCGTCCTCACGCTCGCGTTCCACCTCGGTTGGTTCCCCATCCATGGGATGTACGACCTCCGGCAGGGGTATACGGGCCTTGCACACGCCCTGGACGTCGCGCACCATCTCGTCCTCCCAGCGTTGACGCTCGGCCTCTTCAACATGGCCCTCATCGTCCGTCTCACGCGCTCGAGCATGCTCCAGATCCTCGGGCAGGAATACATCATGGTGGCCCGGTCCAAGGGATTGGCGGAGGGCTACGTTCTCATCAGGCACGGTCTCCCGAACGCCCTCCTTCCGGTGGTCACCGTCATGGGGATGCATTTCCGCACGCTGATCGCGGGTGCGGTCCTTACCGAAACCGTCTTCGCCTGGCCGGGAATCGGTCGGCTCACCTATGATGCTATCTTTGCGCGCGACTACCCGCTCCTGATGGGCGTTTTCGTCTTCACGTGCGTGATGGTGATCGTCGGCAACCTCCTCACCGACATCGTCTACTCCTACCTCGACCCGAGGATCCGCTACCGATGAGGACCTCCGCCCAGGGAGGCTTGACTCCTCGGGAGTTCGCAACGCGCTACATGAAGAACGGGGCGGCCATCTTCGGCCTCGTCGCGGTCTCGTTCTTTTGCCTCGTCGCGCTCGTCGGGCCGGCCGTGGCGCCGTATGGGCCCTTCGACCTCTTCGAGGCCTTCGTCCGCCCCTCCGGGGCTCACCTCCTGGGAACGGACAATATCGGGAGGGACGTCTTGAGCGGCGTGATCTACGGGGCGCGCGCCTCTCTCCTGGTAGGATTCCTCGCGGTCCTCACCTCGACGGCCATCGGGATGACGGTAGGCGCGATCTCTGGCTTCTACGGCGGGCGAATCGACGACCTGTTGATGCGCGTCACCGAGATGTTCCAAGTGCTGCCGCGCTTTTTCCTGGCCATCCTGTTCGTCGTCTTCTTTGGGCCGAGCATTTGGAACATCATCCTCGTCATAGGGATCCTCACCTGGCCCGAGACGGCGAGGCTGCTGCGGGCGGAGTTCCTCGCCCTGCAGCGGCGCGAGTTTGTCGAAGCGGCGCGTGCCATGGGGGTGGGCGATCTGGGGCTGATCATCAGAGAAATCATGCCGAACGCGATCTCACCCGTCATCGTGAGCGCTTCGCTCCAGGTGGCCGGTGCCATCCTGCTCGAGTCGGGCTTGAGCTTTTTGGGACTGGGGGACCCCAGCGTCATCAGCTGGGGGTTCATGCTGCACAACTCCCAGGAGTACTTCCACCAGGCGTGGTGGATGGCCACGTTCCCCGGAGGCGCCCTGTTCATCGCGGCGTTGGGGCTGAACCTCGTCGGCGACGGACTCAACGACGCCCTCAACCCGCGCCTCAGGGCCCGCTGAGGGCCCTTGTACGAGTCAGGAGGGTCGACCCCATGACCGACATCCTCATCAAGAACGCGACTCTGCTCACCATGGACCCGAAGCGGCGCGTCATCGAGGAGGGCGCCGTTGCGATCACCAAGGACCGGATCGTCGCCGTCGGCCCGAGCGACGAGCTGGAGCGGGCGCACAAGGCACCCAAGGTCATCAACGGGCGCGGCAAGGTGATCATGCCGGGCCTCATCGACAACTACGGAAACGCCGGCACCGCCCTCACGAAGAACATCGGCGAGCGCATCTCGGGCCACGCCTGGCGACTCTTGCAGGATCACATGCTCTTCCGGAGCGTGACCGAGGAGTTCTGGCGCGTGGAAGGCCAGCTGATCGCTCTCGAGCGCCTCAGGTTCGGGACGACGTGCTTCCTGAACATGTTCGGGGTGGCCCCGCGGGGAGACGATCCAATCTATCCGGAAGCCAACATGCAAGGGATCGCCGAGGTGGGCGTTCGCTCGGTGACCGGTGTGGGGCCCGCGCGGCCTCCTTATCCGACGGTCTACTCGTCATGGAAGAACGGCAAGAAGACGGACCGCTACGTTCCGATGGAGGAGTCCTTCAAGGTGGCCGAGGAGGTTATACGGAGGAACCACGGAAGGCACGAGGGGCTCACCAACGTATGGGTGGGCGTCTCCCGCCTGCAGGGGCCCGCGCGAGCCGACCCCATGTTCCGCCCCGAGTACCTCGACTATTCGTTCCGCATGGCCCGGCTCGTCAAGCGACTCATGAACAAGTACGGCGTCGGCCTTCGCGCGCACGCCTTCGGCGGGGCCATTGCGTGGTACTACGAGAAGCTGAAGATACTGGGGCCTCGCGTCGTGCTGGCCCATTGCACCGACATCTCGAAGAAGGAGATCGGATATCTGGCCGCGACCGACTCCAAAGTGGTCCACTGCCCGGCGGCGCGGCGGATGTATTCGAGTCCCGGGTTCTGCCCGGTGATCGAGTTGCTCGATGCCGGCGTCACGGTCTCGATGGGGACCGACTACACCGGCCAGGATAGGACGGGCGACCAGTTCCGCGACCTGCGCGTGGGCATGCTTCTGCAACGGCAGCGCTTCCGGGATCCCTCCTACCTGCCTCCCGGGAAGGCGCTCGAAATGGTCACCATCGACGCGGCCCGCTGCCTGGGACTGGAGCGCCTTATCGGCTCCCTGGAAGCGGGCAAGAAGGCCGATCTCATCATCATCGACATGGAGCAGGCCCACCTCAAGCCCACCTGGATGATCCCCCAGCGGGTGGCTTACCAGGTGACAGGGCACGACGTCGAGACCGTCATCGTGAACGGCCGAATCCTCATGGAGGGGCGGAAGGTCAAGACGGTCAGCGAGCGCCGCGTTCTCGCCGCGGCCCAGCGGGAGGGCGAGCGCATGCTGGAGCGGAGCGGGGTCAGGCCCTTCATGGGTCTCCCCGACGGCTTCTGGGGGCACTCGCGCTACTAGTGTCCGGGCCGCGGCGGCGCCGGGCGGAGGGGGAGGATCCAGAGGGCCGCGGCGACGTACGAGGCGGCCATGACGACGAGCGCGGACCGGA
>CAYMWZ010000156.1:0-7002 GCA_964394385.1 uncultured Nitrospinaceae bacterium
ATGCCCTTCATGTTCTCCCGGCAGTAGGCGCGGGCCTGGGACTTCTTGTAGGGGGGCATGCGGTTTCCTCTCTAGAAAGAGTTACGAGGCATGGCGGATGACATCCGGCTGTGGCTTGTCATCCTGAGCGAAGCGAAGGATCTGCCGGCGCCCTCATAGATTCTTCACTCCGCTTCGCTTCGTTCAGAATGACAACTCCCGTCATTCCGAGCGGAGGGGGGAATCTGCTTCTGCTCTTCCGCTCTGGATTCCCAATCTATCACCAATCCGCCTCCCCCTCCAGGCGGATGAGGGAGGCGCACTTGATCTTGACGGCCGGGTTCGTGCCGAAGCCGTGGAGGTAGCTGAGGACGTCCCTCCAGCACTTCTCGGGGGTGGGGCGGTCGGCGCGGTGGAGGGCGCCCGCCTCGCCCCAGAGGTTCATGGCCTGCCGGCACACCCGGATGGCCGCCTCGGAGGCGAAGACCTTGGCCATGAGGCGCCGCTTGGGGTCGTCCGTGGGCTTCCCGGCGTGCCAGGCGGCCGAGAGGAGAAAGGTGCGCCCGGCCTCGATGTCCATGTACATCTCGGCCAACTCCATCTGGACGCGCTGCTCCCCGATCGCCCCCGCCTCGCGGACGGCCTCGCGGGCGAGGTCGTAGGCCAGGCGCGCCGGGCCCAGGGCGGGGATGAGGGCCCCCCCGCCGAGCATCCCCTGTACGGCCAGCCCCCCGTTCCACTCCCCCACCATGTTCCCGGCGGGGAGGCGGCAGTCGGCCAGGATGAGCTCGCCGTTCCGGAGGAGCCTCCGGCCCAGCTTGCTGTGGGCCTCCCCGATGGTGAAGCCGGGCGCCCCCAGGGGGACGAGGAAGCAGGTCAGGCCCTCGCTCATGGGCCTCTCGGGCGCGGTGCGGGCGAAGACGAAGTAGTACTTGGCCAGGCCCCCGTTCGAGATGTAGAGCTTGGTGCCGTTGAGGACCCAGGCCTCCCCCTCCCGGCGGACGCTCATGCGGGGGCCGGCCTTGGGGTCGGGGTGCATCAAGAAGCCGTCCGTCCCGCTCTCCGGTTCGGTGATGGCGAGGGCGAGGAGGGCCCGCGGGTCGGTCATGAAGTCCCGGAGGTAGCGGCCCCGCTGCTCCTCGGTGGTAGCCCGCGTCAGGAGGGTGGAGAAGCGCCAGGTCTGATCGAGCGAGACGGCCACCCCGAGGTCCCCGTAGGCGATCTCCTCGGCGGCCAGGAGCTGCTGGACGTGGCCCGCCCCCATCCCGCCCATCTCCTTGGGGATGGTCAGGGTCCTGAGGCCCAGGGCGTCGGCCCGGTCGATCAGGTGCCAGGGGAAGGCCTCCTCGGGGGGGTAGCGGCGGTCCCGCTCGGCGGCCACGGGGAGGACCTCGGAGCGGGCGAAGGCGCGGCAGAGCTTTTGGAGGGCCAGGTCCTGGGGGGAGAGCAGGAGGTCCACGGGGCGCCTCAGTGCATGAACCGTCCGGCGTTCACGGCGATGGTCTGGCCCGTGAGGTAGCCCGACTCCGGCGCCGCCAGGAAGAGCACCCAGCCCACCATGTCCTCCACCTCGGCGATGCGGCCGAGGAGCGTCGCCCGCCCGATCTCGGCCAGCTGCTCCGGGCTGCGGACGGCGGTGACGCGCTCGGAGGCGGTGGTGCCGGGCGCGATGGCGTTCACGCAGACGCCGTGCCTTCCCAGCTCCTTGGCCAGGACGCGCGTGAGGGAGTGCACCCCCGCCTTGGCCGCCATGTAGGGGGGCGAGGAGACGTTCTGCGCGGTGATCCCGGCCATGGAGCCCAGGTTGATGATGCGCCCGCTCTTCTGCCGCTCGAAGATGGGGGCGACCGCCTTGCCCGTCAGGAAGACGCTCTTGAGATTGCGGTCGATGACGGCGTCCCACTCGTCCTCGGAGGTCTCGGCGGTCGAGGGCTGCTGGTGGAAACCCCCCGCCGAGTTCACCAGGATGTCCACCCGGCCGGCCTCGCGCGCGATGCGCGCGAAGGCCTGCTTCACCTGGACGGCGTCGGTCACGTCGCAGAGCAGGAAGGCCGCCTGCCCGCCCGAGGAGGCGATGGCGTCGGCGGCGGCCTGGCCCTTCTCCGCCTGGATGTCGATGAGGTAGACGCGCGCCCCGGCCCGGGCGAGGGCCTCCGCCGAGCCCCGCCCGATTCCCTGGGCGGCGCCGGTGACGACAGCCACTTGCCCCGTGAAGTCGAATTTCGTCTTTCCCATGTGGTCTCCTTTGGCGTTCCCCGGAAAAGGCCAGTTCCTCAGCCTGCGAGAAAGCGCAGGACGCGCTCGTTGAACCGCCCGGGCTGCTCCCACTGGGCCATGTGGCCCGCCTCCGGGATGATGTCCAGCTCCGCGTGGGGGGCGGCCTCCCGGCAGGCCCGCTGCCGCTCCTCCCGGGTGGGGTAGAGGACCACGTCGGCCTCCCCCCACAGGAGGAGGAGCGGCATGGCCATGGCCGGGAGGAGGTCGGGGAGGTAGGTCTCCCGGTTCATGGCGTAGATGTTCATCCGGCTGCGGGCGAGGTTCCACTCGGCGAGCGAGAGGTACTCCTCGTCCACGCAGGCGGGGTTCTTGAACATGATGGCCTTCTGGTTGTGGATGAAGACCTCGCGCTTCTCCCCGGGCGTCATGCCCCGGCGCGCGCGGCGCTCCCGGCCGAGCGGGGCGTCCCCCTTCAGGCCCAGCCCGCCCGGCCCGAGGAGGACGACCCGGCGGAGGCGCCCCGCGTCCTCCTGGCAGAGGGCCGCCGTCATCGTGGCGCCGAAGGAGAACGCGGCGCACAGGCAGCCCCCGACCCCCAGCCCGTCCAGGAGGCGGAGGATCCCCCGGGTGACCGAGGCGGGCGTGTGGGGCTCGGGGGGGAGGTAGCTCTCGCCGAAGCCGGGGAGGTCGGGCGCCAGGGTGCGGTAGCGCCCGGCCAGGGCGGGCTGGTTGCGCAGCCAGTGGTTGGCCGCCCCGAAGCCGCCGTGGACGAGGAGGAGAACCTCGGCCCCCTCCGGCCCGGCCTCGGTGTAGGCGAGGGGGCCGTCCTCGGTCATGAGCACTTTGCGGACCAGCCCGGCCAACGCGAAGCTCCTCCGGAGGCCGAAAGATACCACCGGGGCGCCCCCGCTGACAGCCCCATGAGGGGGTGGCATCCGGAGGGAGAGGGGCCGCGCGCGGCGCCGACGCGGGCGGCGCCCGGGGCGCCGCGGCGCGGGAGGGGCGCTTCGGGGACTGGGCCTAGCGGGGGGTTCCGTCGACCAGCCGGGCCACGGTGTCGACGATGCCGTTGTCCCAAAGCGTCCAGGCTGTCACGATGACCACGATGAGGAGGGCGGTCAGGAGGAGGTACTCGATGAGCCCTCTCCTCGCCCGGGGTGAGGCCGTGCGCTCGCCTGGGGTCATGGAGGAAAAGATCCTTCCGGTATGAGGGCGGCTCTCCGGAAGCGGCGGGAGGATTATACGTCCAACGGAGGGGGAACGGAAGACCCCGCCCGGGGCGGCGCGCGTGGACAGCGGACGGGCATCTGTTTATCGTAGGAGGGTCGTCTTCCCGCGGTCCGGGCCAGCGCCCGGCGCGTTTTCCGAGGTTGCCGGATCCCCATGTTCGCCGCTCGCCACAATTTCGGCGTGATCGACTCCATCAAGCCCGAGGCGATGGGGACGCCGGGCAAGCGCATCTTCCGCATCTTGGTCGACGGCTCCGCAGCCGCGGCCGCCACCCTGTGGGTGGAGAAGGAGCAGGTCTACGGCCTCTCGGTCGCGATGAAGCGGATGCTCGAGGGGGGGCAGGGCGGCGGCAGGGGGGAGCCGGACTTCCCGCGCCTCGACCCCGCCGCCCTGGGCGGAGGCTCGCGCGAGGCGCTCGAGTTCAAGGTGAGCCGCCTGGGCCTCGCCTTCGGGCCGGGGGAGGAGCACCTGACCCTCTTCTTCCACGACGAGCGGGAGGAGCCGGAGGAGGAGGGGGAGGACGAGGACGATGAGGAGGACGAGGAGGAGCCGAAGGTGCCGCCCAAGCTTCAGGTCAGCGTGACGCGCACCCAGGCCGAAGCCTTCATCCGGGAGAGCCTAGAGATCACCGCCTCGGGCCGGGGGACCGACGCCCTCTCTCGCCACGCCCTCGTGGCCGCGGGGAAGGTGGACCCCAACCGGAACGGATATTTCCGCCACTGAGATCCAGCCGCCCCGCGCCGGAGCCAAGCCCACTTGAAGGCGTTTCGTCATCGCGGCCCGCGCAAGACGGCCCCGGAGGCGGCCGGGGAGAGCCGCCTCACCCCCGAGGCGGCCGAGAAGCTTCTCCGCGGGGGGGAGATCGAGGGGGGCGAGCTCATCCCCCAGGGGTCGAACTACACCTTCGCCGTCCAGCTCCGCGCCGGGAAGCTCCGCTTCTACGGAATCTACAAGCCCGCGAGCGGGGAGCGCCCCCTGTGGGATTTCCCCTACGGCACCCTCCACAAGCGCGAGCGCTGCGCCTTCCTGGTGAGCCGGGCCCTGGGCTGGAGCTTCATCCCCCCGACGGTGATCCGGGACGGCCCGCACGGGGAGGGGTCGGTGCAGCTCTACGTCCCCCCGGACGGGAACTCGAACTACTTCTCCCTGCGCGAGGAGGGGCGCCCCGAGCTCATCCTGATCGCCGCCTTCGACCTCATGGTGAACAACACCGACCGCAAGGGGGGGCACTGCTTCAGGGGCGAGGACGGCCGCATCTGGGCCATCGACCACGGCCTGACCTTCCACCCCCAGCCCAAGCTGAGGACCGTCATCTGGGACTTCTCGGGCCAGCGCCTGCCCGAGGAGCGGGTGGGGGAGGTCGAGCGCCTCGGCCGGGCCCTCGAGGAAGGGGGGAGCCCCCTGCGCCGGGAGATGGAGAACCTCCTCGACCCCGAGGAGCTGGAGGTGTTCCAAAGGCGGGTGCGGGCGTTTTTGGAGGAACCCCGCCTGCCCAACCCGGAGGAGTACCGGAGCTACCCCTGGCCCCGCGTCTGACGGGGAGGCCTACGGCATGAGGAGGCGAGGGCGGAGCGGAATGCGGGCGGCGGCCCTGGCCCTGGCCCTGGGCCTGGCGGGGGCGGGCTGCGGCCGGCCGGGCTTCTTCTCCCGGGGGGAGGAGACCCCCGCCGCCTGGCGCGAGCTCCTCTTCCAGAACCCCGGCCACCCCCGGGCGGCCGAGATCCGCCAGAAGCTCGACGAGGCGGACTACGCCGCCGCCGCCCAGGAGCACACGGCCCGGGCCTACCTCCGCTACCTGGAGCACCACCCCGCGGGCGCCCACGCCCGGCGGGCGCGCCACTGGGCCGAGCGGATCTCCTACTACGACGCCCTCTCCTCCCCGAACCCCGCGGCCCTGAAGGAGTTCCTCCAGCGCTTCCCCGAGAGCGGCTTCGCCACCGAGGCCGGGGCCACTCTCCAGCGCGCCGAGTACGAGGAGGTGAAGAAGCGGGACACCATCGAGGCCTGGCGCGCCTTCGTCGCCCGCCACAAGGGTGCCCGCAGCGAGTGGACGGCGGCCGCCACCCAGCGCCTGGAGCGCCTCCTCCTCGACCGCGCCAAGGCGGAGCGCAACGAGCTCGTCCTGGCGCGCTACATCCACGACAACCCGGAGAGCCCCTACCTCGGGGAGGCCCGGACGGCCCTGCGCGAGGCGGCCTTCGAGCGCGTCATGCGCTCGCGCAACGAGGCCGATTGGGCGGAGTTCATCCGGAGCCACCCGGGCACGAAGGAGGCCGAGGCGGTGGCCCGGCACGTGGAGGAGGAGGCCCTCCGCGGGGCCGAGCGCTCAGGAAGGGTGTCGGCCCTCGAGGCCTACCTCGCGCGCTACCCCGGCTCCCCCCACAAGGAGCGCATCCAGAGCGCCATCGCCCTGATGGTCAGGGAGCGCAGCCAGCAGGCCCACCGCTGGGTGCGGATCAAGAACGCCGAGACCGAGGTCTTCCGCCCCCTCAAGTGCCCCCAGTGCGCCCCCGTCCTCAAGGTGAACGGCACCCTGGAGAACACCGACCCCGACTTCGCCTACGACCTCGTCCTCGAAGCCCTCCTCACCGAGGGCGGGAGGCCCTGCTGCCGGACCCGCCACGAGGAGCGGCGCCTGAGGCCGGGCGAGAGCCGGCCCTTCTCCTTCCCGATCCCGGGCCCGGCGCCCGCGGGCGCCCCCCCCGCCTTCGAGGTCCGGGTCGCCTCCGGGAGCGCCTACCCCGACCGGGAGGCCAGCCGGCGGATCGAGATCCCCGGCCTCGGCACCGGCCAGAAGGAGCCTCCCCCCGACCGCTTCGCGCCCGAGAAAGTCCCGCCGATCAGGTGAGGGGGGGGATGCTCCCTCGGGAAAACGAGGGGGGATCCCAATTGTATCCGTTCCTTCCCTAAAAACTATGCTATTATTGCTTTATTACTTCGTGGCGAGGACAGCGCTGACAGCGGGAAAGAGGCTGGGATCTCACACGGACATCTCCTGCAAAAAACCGTTATGTCCGCGACCAGAATCCGGTTGAGCCGTGTGCAGAGTAGAGATGTTATGACGAATCACGCGAAATGGATATTGGCATTTCCGCTCGTCGTGATGCTGGCAGGCTGCTCCGCCTACTATTACGGCAGCATGGTTTCCATCGAGGATGACGATAAGCTGGTGCCGTTTAGTCAAGCGAGCATTCCCCCGTATGAACTCGGGGGAGTCAGGGCGGACGACCTCGACTCCGCCTTGCGCCGGGTAAACGGGATTTTCTGGGGCGAGCGGGGGATGTTCCCCTGGCTGCTCCGTCCCTCCTGCCGGCCCCAGCCGGGCGGCGGGCAGGCGGCCGAGAAGACCCCCGGCTGCGAAAAGCAGCAGGCGTACCGGAACTTTGGCGGCAACGTCGCGGGAGGGCACATCAGCGCCGTCGCCATGGGCTTTGCCGATTTCCCCCCGAAGGCCCATCCCGCATCCAAGGAGGCCAAGGAGGAAAAACCCGAGGGCGGCTCCGGCCGCCGGGCCTTCGAGAGGCAAGCCACACTGGTCGTCTCCTCTTTTCTGTACAAACGGTGCGCCGACGACCG
>CAYMWZ010000157.1:0-6971 GCA_964394385.1 uncultured Nitrospinaceae bacterium
CACGCGCATGGTCGAGTCCCGCGCCACCGACTTCGCCCTAACGAACGGGATCTTCGTCTACGAGGCGCAGAACGGGTTGGAGAAGTTCAAGGGGATGAAGGCCGCTAACATCCGCGGCGTCGGCCCGGTGAGCACCTCTTGGTTCCACATGACCGTCATGGAGCGCTCGGGCATCAAGACCTACATGGACCTCAAGGATAAGCGGGTGAATTTCGCCCAGAAGGGAAGCAACACGGAGCACATGACCTCCCTCATCGTGGGGTGGCTCGGCATCGACAAGACCCTCCGCAAGGACTACATGCGGTGGGATCAGGCGGCTGAAGCCCTCAAGGACGGCCGAATCGACGCCTTCAGCATCCCGAACCCGATTCCCTCCCCCTCTGTCCTTTCGGCCTCGACAGGGGGCAACATCCTCGTTCTCTCGCTGCCCGATTCCGTCATCGAGAAATTCGAGAAGATGAACCCGGGCTACTACGCCGACACCGTTCCCCCGGGCTCCTACAAGGGCATGGAGAAAACCCCGATCAAGACGATTGCCTACACCATCTTCTCCGTGGCCCACAAGGACGTGCCGGCGGAGGTGGTCTATAAGGTGGTGAAGGTGAACTATGACCCCCAGAGCGCGGACTTTCTCGTCAACGCGATGAAGGGCTGGAAGATCGGACTGGATACGGCGAAAAACCCGAAGTTCTTGGGCCAGATGCAGAAGTTTGGCCTGAAACTCCACCCCGGCGCCGAGCGCTACTGGAAAGAGAAGGGGTATGTGAACTAGTCCCCTCAGGCGGCCTCGCCTTGCTGGCAGCGGGGGTGGCGATCCGCTCCCGCTGCCGGGGGAGGAGGGGAGACCCTTTGTGTCGCTCATCTTGACCAAAATCTGGGGGTGGACGCGGTATATCTTCGCGCCCGAGATGCAGGAGCGCAGGAAGCTTCGCGAGGGGTTCACGCGCGAGAACCTTCTTCTCTGGGCGGTGGTCACGGCGGTGGTCGCAGTTGTCTTCTTTCTGCTGCCCGGCACCACCTTCACGCTCTACTTGCCCCACAAGGCGGGCTGGGATTGGGTGGAAGTTCCCATCCAGCGGTTGCCGGCCTGGGTTTGGTGGGGTCTTTTTCTTTTTGCCACGGGTCTTTGCCTATATCCCCGCTTCACCGCCGCGACGGTCGCGGTCTTCTTCTCCCTCTACTACTTCTATGCGGCGGCCAATGGGAGCCCCGTCCGCATCTGGGGGAGGGATCTCCTTTTCCGTTTCCCTGAACTGGATTTTTACGCCTTTCACTATTTCTTGCCTCTTTTTGTGTTCTTCACCGCTCTCCTGACCTTCATCTACTTCCCCGCTCGAAAGGGTTCGCCGCAGGACCGCCCCTCGGCGTTCGACGTGCTCCTGTGTCTGGCCACCCTTGTCACGACCTTCGAGTTCATATGGAACTTTGTCGAGCGGGGGGACCGGGCGGGGCTGGTTCTCTGGCGGGACGTGGTGTTCGGCACCGTTATGACGGTCATCTCGATCGAGATGTGCCGGCGCGTGCTGGGCTGGGTTCTCCCCCTGCTGGGCGTTTTCTTCTTCATCTATTCTGTCTTCGGATTCATCTTCCCGGGCGGGCTCTCCCATAAAGGCTTCCCCTACAACGAGGTGATCTCCTTCCTCTACGGCATCGAGGGGATTTACGGGACCATCGCAAACGTCTACGCCACCTACGTCTTCCTCTTCATCCTCTTCGGCGTCCTGCTAGAGAGGACGAAGGTGGGAGACGTCTTCGTGGATCTGGCCTTCGCCCTGGTGGGCCGCCTCAAGGGCGGTGCCGCCAAGAGCGCGGTTGTCTCAAGCGGCCTGGTGGGCTCGATCGTGGGGAGCGGGGCGGCCAACATCGTCATCACGGGCACCTTCACCATCCCCCTCATGAAGCGCTCGGGCTACATGCCCCATTACGCCGCGGCGGTTGAGGCGGTGTCCTCGATCGGAGGCCACCTCATGCCCCCCGTCATGGGCTCAGCCGCCTTTCTCCTCGCGGCCTTCACGGAGACAAAGTACGTCTACGTTGCCCTCATCTCCTTCGTGCCGGCGCTGATGTATTACTTCTCGGTCTACCTCTCCGTTCACTACAGGGCCTGCCTGCGCGGGATCGAGGGCCTGCCCAAGGAGGAGCTGCCCCAGCTCAAAGCGCTGATGAAGAAGGACGGCTATCTCCTCCTGCCCGTCCTCCTTCTCATCGTCATGCTGGTAGTGGGTTTCTCCCCCTTCTACGCGGCGTTCTGGTCGATCCTCGTGGCGCTCGCGCTGGGGTGCTTTCGCGACGAGACGCGCCTCGTTCAGCTCCCGGCTCTGGCGGCCGAATGGCTCGGCTGGGGCGGGCCGCCTGCAGGGAAGGAGGGGGAGGCGCCTCCCCAGGGGTTCCTGGCCCGCCACGGGAGCCTTCTTTTTGGCCTGTCTCTTCTCGTCGCGCTTCCCTTCCTGGACTTTTCGATCGGCCACACGATTTTCTGGGCCGCCGGGGCGGTGTTGCTGTTTTCCTCGCCGCGCCTTGTTAGCGCATTCGTTCAGGGGGCGATTAACTCCCTCACCATCGGCGCCACGGCGGGCATCATGGGGGTGGTCCTGGCCGGGGTGACGATGCCGGGGCTCGCGCTCAAGTTCTCGGCCATCGTGCTCGAATACGCGGGGGGGAGCCTGCCGGTGGCCATCCTGTTATGCGCCATCGCGAGCTACATCCTCGGGATGGGTATGACCATCACGGCGAGCTATGTCCTGCTCTCGATCCTGGCAGTGCCGGCTCTGGTGGAGCTGGGGGTGCCCGTGCTCGCCGCCCACCTCATCATCCTGTGGCTGAGCCAGGACGCCTCGCTGACTCCCCCCTTCGCTCTTGGCGCCTTCATCGCGGCCGGCATCGCCGGGGCCGACCCCATGCGGACGGGTTTCACCTCCCTCAAGCTGGCCAAACCCCTCTACATCATACCCTTCCTCATGGCCTATTCGCCCATCCTGATGGACCCGGGCTCGGCCTGGGGGGATGTCATCATTACGTGGATTTCGGGCTTCATGGGCTTCTTTTGTAGCGCGGCCGCCTTGGAGGGGTTTTTGCGCCGCAAGCTGCTCCTCTGGGAACGCGGCCTCCTCGTCGCCGCGGCATTCCTTCTTTTCTTCAACGTCGGGTGGATGAAGCTGGCGGGAGCGGCCTTCATGGGGATGGGGATCGCGTTACAGTATTTCCATCGCCCCCCCAAGGAAGCCCCAGTGCGCTTTCAGCCGGCCAAGTGAAGGAACCCCCTGTCCTCCTCCTCCTTTCTTCGGGCGCCTAGGCCAGGAAATACCCCCCGTTCACGTCGATGGTGACGCCGGTCACGTGGCGCGCGTCCTCCGAGGCGAGAAAGGCGACCACGCCCGCCACGTCCTCCGGCGTGCCTATGCGCCTGAGGGGAGTGGCCGCCTCGGTCCGCGCCCGCTGCTCCGGGCTCATCTGGGCGAGGATGCGCGGGGTCGCGATGACCCCCGGCGCCACGGCGTTTACGTTGATGTTGTGGGGGCCGAACTCGCGGGCGAGATGGCGCGTCAGGCCGATGACGGCGGCCTTCGCGCTGCTGTAGTGGGCGCCTTGCAACACGCTGGCCGAGCGCCCCGCCACGGAGGAGAAGTTGACGATCTTGCCCGAGCGCCGCTCCCGCATGTGCGGCAGCACGCCCCAGCAGCAGCGATAGACGCTCTTGACGTTCAGGTCGAACATCCGCTCGAATTCCGCCTCCTCGATCTCGAGGGCCGGCTGGGGAAGCCCCCCGCCCACGCAGTTGACGAGGGCGTCGACCGGGCCCCAGGCCGCGGTCGCCTCCCGCATGGCCCTCCTCACCCCCTCGGGGTCCCTCACGTCCAAGGGGGCGTCCACGGCCGAGCCCCCGGCCTCCCGCCCGCTCGCGGCGGCGAGGCGGGCCGTCTCCTCCCTTGTCGGGGCGACGTCCATGCACACCACGCGGGCTCCCTCGGCGGCCAGGCGCAGGCATGAGGCCCGGCCGATGCCGCCGCCCGCCCCGGTGACGACGACGGTGCGGCCCTCAAATCGCTTCACGGCTCTTCCTCCAGAAATCGGCTGGCGGGTTTTCGGCCATCCTAGTGGATGCGTGGCCGGTTGTCTCCCGGAGCCGGGGTCGGGCGCCGGGGTACAATGGGGAAGTCAGTCTAAGGAACTCCATTGCCGGGAGGAGCGACGATGGCTTACGTGTTCGCCTGGGAGGACGGCGAGAGACTCGAGATGACCGGCGGGGATCTCCCCCGGGGATGGCGGATCCTGGTCGATCCGCGCAACACCGGCTCCGGCCATCTCAGCATGGGGAACCAGGATATCCCCGCGGGGGGAGGCATCCCGGTCCATCGCCACGAGAAGGAAGAGGAGATTCTCTTCATCCACGAGGGGAGGGCGGAGATCGAGATCGATGGGAGGAGATTCGCGGCGCGCGCGGGGACGACCGCCTTCCTGCCAGTCAACGTCCCACACGGCCTGCGCAACTCGGGGGATGGCCCTCTCCGTCTTGTGTGGGTCTTCTCTCCCCCCGGCTATGAGAGCGTCTTCCGGGAGATGGCGGCGCGCAACCTCGACCACGGCGCGATCGAGGACCGGCTCGGGCTCGGGCGGCCCTAGGCTCAGTTCCGCCCGTCGTCCGGGGCGAGGTCGATCCGGTGGACCCAGTAGTGGCGGGAGAGGTAGCGGACGTTGGCGGGGGTGATGGTATAGACCTTCGCCGTGCTTCCCTCGACGCCTCGCATGTTCCCCACTTGCTGAAAAATGCGGACGTGGAATTCCTCGGGCGGGAACTTGGAGGTGACGAGGACGTTGACGGTGGCCGGGCCCTGGGCCAGGCGGGCGCGGAGGCGGTCGCTCATCCGCGAGGGGCCGGTGAGGTAGAGGTAGCCGTTATAAGCCAGAAGCACGGCCAGCGCCAAACCCAGGAAGCGGAGGGTGGGGTGCTCGATCCACCGCTTCACCTTCTCCGCCGTTGTCGCCTGCATCCTATGACGGCCTCCAGACGAGCCCCCACCGCTCGATGGTCCATTTCTCGAGGGGCACGAGGCATGTCCGGTCGGTGATCATCCAGATGATGGCGATGACGAGGACGCCGAGGAACACCTCTTCGGTCTTGTACTCCTGCGCCGAGACGAAGAGCATGAACCCCAAGCCCCTGTCGCCGCCGATCATCTCGGCCGCGATGAGAGCCCGCCAGCCGAAGCCCATGCTCATCCGGACGCCCGTCACGATGCTGGGGAGCGCGCCGGGGAAGTATACCTGGGCTATCACCTCCCTCCGCCTTCCGCCCAGGGTGAGCACGCTGTTCTCATAGACCCGCGGCACGCCGCGCACGCCCAGGAGCGTGTTGAAGAAAACAAGCCAGAAGACCGTGTTCAGGAGGATGAAGAGCGTCGTGAGCCACCCGACCCCAAACCAGACGATGGCGAGGGGGACCCAGGCGATGCCGGAGATGGCGTTCGCAAAGACGCCCACGGGCTCCAGGGCGTGGGCGAGGCGGCGGTTCATCCCGGCGAGCACCCCGAGCGCGATCCCGAGCGGGAGTCCGATCACGAGGCTCAGGCCCACCCGGCCCAGGCTTGAGAGGATGTGGCTGGTGAAGAGGCAGCCGGGGCCGAGCAGGAGCACGTCCAAGAGGCCCGGGCAATCCTCCTGGAGGGTGAAGATGGCCCGCCACACGGCGGCCGGTGGGGGGACGTGGATCGGGGGGAGCCAGCCGAAGACGGCGTTCATCTGCCACACCGTCCCCAGGGCGACGAAGGGGACGGCGCCGAGGAGGATTTTGCGCAGGCGCTGGCGGCCGAAGCGCTTCTGGAGGCCGAGGGAGAGGCGCTGGAGAGGGTTCATCGCTGGACGAGCCCCCACCGCTGGATGGTATCCGACTCGATGGGCCGCAGGACGTAGCGGTCCAGGAGGACCCAGAGGCACCCGATCATCGCCATCCCGAGGATCACCTGGGCGGTGCGGTCCACCTGCTGCGCGGAGAAGATCATCCAGCCGAGCCCCCGCCGGCCCGCCAGCATCTCGCCGGCGATGGCGGCGCGCCAGGCGTAGCCGATGCTGAGCCTCGCCCCCGTGGCGATGTAGGGCATGGCGCCCGGCACCAGGACGTCCCGCACGATCCGCAAGCGCGAGGCGCCCAGCGTGCGCAGGGCGTTCACGTAAATCATCGGCGTGCTCCGCACGCCCGTCAGGACGTTGAACGCGATCGGAAAGAAGCAGGTGTAGAGGATGACGGCGAAGACGGTTCTTTCGGTCGTTCCCCACCAGATCATAATGATGGGAAGGAGGGCGATGCCCGAGATGGACTGGAAGAAATTCATGATGGGGTAGAACATTTCCGAGACGTTCCGGTTGAGTCCGATGAGGATCCCGAAGGGGATCCCCAGGACGAGGCCGATCAGGCTCCCCACCACCAGGCGCCAGAGGGTCTGGCCCAGATAGTTGGGCAAAATGCCCTTCCAGAAGAGGTCGCCCGAGGAGAGGACCACTGAGAAGGGGGAGGGGAGGTAGCGGTCCGGCCGCGGGATGGTGGCCGAGGTCACCACCCAGGCCGCCAGCCCGATGATGAGGAGGAGGGTGAGCTCGATCCCCCCTTGCCGCCAGAAGCGCCTTGCGCGGCCGGACAGGACGACGCGGGGGCGCGCGAGCGCCGGGCTAGTCGTCGCCACCGGAAACCTCCTCTCGCACGAGCCTCAGGATTTCGTCCCTGGGATTCGTGAACTCCGGATCCGAGATCACCTCCCTCCAAACGCGGCGCTCGCGGGCGATTTTGATCTTGACCGTGGCCTTCAATCTCCCGGGACGCCGGGTAAAAACGAAGCACCGATCCCCCAGGAACGCCGCTTCGTCCACGTTGTGCGTGATGAAGAGGATGGTTTTCTTCGTTGCGATGGCGATGCGGTTGAGCTCCTCCTGGAGGGTGATCCGGGTCTGGGCGTCCACGGCGGCGAAGGGCTCGTCCATCA
>CAYMWZ010000158.1:0-6948 GCA_964394385.1 uncultured Nitrospinaceae bacterium
CTTCTATCTGCTCGTGGGGGCGGTGGCGGCGGAGCTGGCGCTCGGGGGGGAGGGCTGGCGGTGGGCGCTCGCGCGGGCGGGGGACGGGATGTTCCTCTACACCCTCATCCTTCTTCTGAGGCGGCGCCCGGCTTGATCGGGGCGCCCGCCCGGGGCTCCCGGAGAAACAGATCCGCATACGCCTTGGGCAGGAAGAGAAGGCCGAAGGCCCCGTTCGAGAGCATGAAGGTCAAGTGGGAGGCGAGGCTGTAGGCGAGGAGGTCGGCCTCGGGGGCGTGCCCGCGGAAGAAGAAGATCCAGGCGGCCTGGGAAGTCCCGAGGTGGGCCACCGTCACGGGGAGCGCCCCCACGAAGAAGACCACCGGGAGGAACGCCAGGAGGCGCAGAAGGGGGATCTCGATCCCGAAGAAGCCGAGCGCCTGGCTGTGGACGAAGAGCGAGAGGAGGAACACCGACCCCTTGAGCCCCAGGACGGCGGCGCAGTGGCCGAGGCCCACCCTCCGGAAGGTGGAGAGGAGGACGTTCCCCGCGAGGCGCCTTCCCAGGGCGCCGAATCGCCCGAGGGCGAGGCCCTTCACGATCCACCACGCCGCCCCCAGGGCGAGGGGCGCGGCGAGGAGCCCGAGCGGCGCCTGGCCCGGGAAGGAGAGGATCCCCGCCGTGGCGAAGAGGGTGAGCTGGGTCACCTCAAGGAGGATGAGCAGGGCCACCGTGCTCGTGATCTGGCCCAGCGGGGTCCGGAACCGCCGGTAGATGTAGATGGCGAGGGCGGCCTGGGCGAGTTGGGTGTTGACGATTGAGACGATGTAGGTCACCGCCCGGACCGGCAGCAGCTCCCGGTAGGCCAGCGGCCCGTGGAACCAGCGGATCACCCGGGAGAGCACGAAGGTGTCCATGAGGAAGAAGCAGAGCGAGAAGGACCCCATGAGGGCGAGGAAGGGAAGGAGCCGGGCGCCCGAGAGCGCCTCCCAGAAGCGCCCGAAGGGGATGCGCCAGAAGATGAGGAGGAAGATGATTAGCGTGAGCGCCGGGGGCGCGAGCCTCGCCCAGAGGCTGCGCGGCGGTGAGATGGCATCCAGGGAGTCCGGGTCGTGGAGGCTCGCGGCGTTCACGGCGCCTCAGCCCGAGTTGGCGGTGGCCTGGTCGAGGATCTCGTTCACCGTCGCGAAGGCGAAGGGGAGGGCGGCCCGCGCCGGGTTGGGGTCGGCGAGGTGTTCCTTGAAGAGGACGTCGAAGACCGAGCGGTTCCACCCCAGGGAGGGGACGATGGAGCCCGCGATCAGGGCGCTCAGCCAGCCCGCGGCCTTGGGCACGGGCAGGATCCGGGGCCGCCTCCCCAGCCGCTGGCCCACCCGGCGGAGGAGCTCCGCGTAGGAGAGCGTCTCGGGCCCGACGAGGTCCATGACCCGCATCGGGCTTCCCGGCCGGGCGCGGAGGGCCCATTCGATGGCGGCGAGGACGTCCGACTGGGCGATGGGCTGGATGCGGACGGCTCCCCCGCTCACCAGGGGCACCAGGGGGGCCCGCGCCATCTGGCGGAGCTTCTGCATGGGGGCGTTTTCGGGGCCCAGGATCAAGGGGACGCGGAAGATCGCCCCGGCGAACTCGTTCGCGCGGATGACCTCCTCGGCCAGGCCCTTCGTGCGCAGGTAGTCGTTCTTCGAGGCGGGGTTGGCCCCGGGGAAGCTCAGGTACACGAAAAGCTTCGCCCCCCCCGCGGCCGCCGCCTCCGCCACGGCGCGCGTGGTCTCGGTGTTGGCCTGAAGGAGGGTCTCGCCGGGCTGGGCGACCAGGGCGCCCGCCAGGTGGACGACGGCGTCGGCTCCTTCGGTGGCCCTCCGGACCGAGGCCCCATCGGCGTAGTTGACCTCCAGGATCTCCGCCCTCAGCGGGCGCAAGTCGCGCCCCCGCTCCAGGCTGCGGACGAGGGCCCGCAGGCGCGTGGGGACGATCGGGGAACGGTCGCCGAGGAACCGGATCAGCGCTTTCCCGACGGCGCCGTTCGCGCCGGTGATGACGATGTCGATGGGCCGTCCGCTCCTGGGATGGCGACCCCCGGCCGGGCGGGTCGCGGAACTGCGCTTACCCCGCGAGCACCCCCCCGCCCTCCCCCGAGAGCAGCCGGTGCGTGGGCCCGGTCAGGGCCTCGATGGGGAGGCCGTGGGTGCAGGCGCCGGCGCAGGCTTGATGGGCGCAAGTGAGGCAGGCCGAGGCGCCCGCCCCCAGCAGGGCGTACTCGCTCCGCGCCAGGCGCATGTCGCGGTAGTCCACGGCGTACATCCGGGTGCGCAGCACGTCGGCGATGGGCACCCCGTGGGGGCAGGCGCCCTCGCAGTCGTTGCAGGCGTGGCGGCAGTAGGAGGCCCCGTTCAGCCGCGCGTAGCGCGCCAGGAGGGGAAGGTCCCCCCGCGCGGCGGAGCGCCACCCCGAGGCGCCCAGGTACTCGTCGATGCGCGCGCGGCTGGTCATCGAGATGATGAGGGCGTCCACGTCCGGGTTCGACAGCACCCACCGGAAGGCGGCCTGGGAGAAGGTGGCCCCGCCCCTCTCGTAGGGGCGCATGTCGTTCAGGCGGGCGCCCATCAAGGTCTTCATGGCGATGACGCCCACCCCCTTGGCCTTGGCCTTCTTGAGGGCGCGGGGGAGGTCCGGCTGGCGGGCGATGAAGTCGAAGCCCCGGGTGAAGCGCTGGTAGAAGGCGGGGTCCTGGCCGAAGTTGTGGGCGACCAGGATGACGTCGAAGCGGCCCGAGTCGATCGCGTAGTCCAGGCACGCGATGAGCTGGCCGGCGTGGCCCGACATCCCCGTGAAGCGGATCTTGCCCTGCTGGCGCGCGCGGTCGGTGAACTCGTGCCACTCGGGGTTGCTGAGCCGCTCCACGTCGTTCACGGCGTGGTTGAAGTAGACGTCCACGTAGTCCGTCCGGAGGCGGCGCAGGCTCCCCTCCAGGGCGCGCATGAAGTCGTCCCGGCTCGCGGTGGAGCCGGTGTAGACTTTCGAGGTGATGTACACCTTGTCGCGCTTGCCGCGGAGGGCGTTGCCGATGGCGGTCTCCGACTCGCCCCCGGTGTAGCTCTCGGCCGTGTCGAAGTAATTGATGCCGCGGTCGAAGGCGTGGAGGACGAGGTCCTCCTCCCCGGATCCCAGGCGGCTCGAGCCGAAGGAGACGTCGGCCATCCGGATGCCCGTGCGGCCGAGAGGGACGTAGCGGCGCACCTGTGCCGCCGCCGGGGGAGCCGCGGAAGCCACGCCGGGGAGGGAGAGGAGCCCCGCTCCCAGGCCCGCGAGGGCGCTTCGTCGCAGAAATTCCCGCCGGTCGAGAGGTCGCTTCCCCTCCGGTGTTTCCTTCACGTTGGTATCTCCTGGGAGTGGCGGCCCCTCCGATCCCATCCTTTTTTTGCCCCCGGGTCAACAGCCCCTCCGGGGGAGGGAGGATGCTCCGGCGGGCTCACCCCTCGATGATGCGGAAGCGGCGGTCCTGGGGGATGAGCGGCTCCCAGCCGTTTTCCTTGACCACCACGGAGTATTCGATCTGGTAGCCCCCGAAGCCGAAGGTGCCGATGGGGGCCTCGACGTTGATCACGGAGTCGGTCGGGAGGGGGATCTCCGAGGTCGGGGGAAGGAACGGCTGGCTGTGCCGGGTCTCCTCCGCCAGGATGAAGGGGAACTCCCGCGCCTCGAGGCCGATGGTGTGGCCCGCGAAGGGGGCGTCGAACTCGGGGAAGCGCGACTGGATTCCCTTGAGGAGGGCCCGGTAGATCTGGCCTCCCGTGCATCCGGCGCGGATGACCTCGAGCGCCTCGTGGAAGCCCTCCTCGATGGCCTTCCATTCCCTCTTCGCACGGGCGCTCGGCTCCCCGATGCTGCCGCAGGCGCCCGTGTCGGCGTTGTAGTTTTGGTAGAAGAGGCCGGCGTCGAACATGAAGAGGTCCCCTCTTTGGAGCTTGCGCCCCGTCGGCGGGAAGATGAAGACGCTCCGCGGCCCGCTGTTGAAGTGGAACCAGTGCCACATCCCGCCCGGCCGCGCGACGGCCTGCCGCCAGACCCGGGCGGCCTCCTCCTCGGCGACCCCCGCCCGGAGGAAGCGGAAGACCTCCCCGATCGCCTCTTCGTTCACCCGGGCCGCCTGCCGCAGCCGCTCCAGCTCCTCGGCGGTCTTGACGAGGCGGATCATGAGGAAGAGCCCCGAGCCCGGGAGGAACTCGCACCCCGGGAGCTTCTCCCTGAGAGCGTCGAAGAGGGCGGGGGGGCAGCCCTCCTCGTCCAGGGCGACCCGCCCCCCGCGGAGGCCGCGGGCCTGGAGGGCGGCGAGGAGGGCGTCGAGGATTGTCTTGTGCCTTCCCCCGCTCTCGTGGAGCTCCAGGTAGCGCTTCATCTCCCCGTCTCCGGGGACGAACCCCTCCGGCTCGATGTGATAGGCCTGCCCCCCGTAGACGTACACCCGCTCGGCGAAGCCGCCGTAGGCCGCGTAGTAGCTGTTGTCCGCGCGGTTCATGATGAGGTCGGTTCCCGCGGCCGGCTCGCCCGTCATGAGGGCGCAGCTCTTGCGCGCCCGGTAGACGCGCTGGGCCCATCCGACGTGGCCGGTGAGGTAGGTCACGTTCTCGTGGGTCGTGCCGATCATCGCCGCGACGCCGTGTTCTTTCATCAGCGCCAGCGCGCGTTCCTTGTTGAGGAGCATGGAGCGCCTCCGGCCGCAAGGGATCGTGGGGAGGAATGGATGACCGCATCCGGCTGTTGGCCTTCTGTGTACCACACGCGCCCGCGCCGGGCCAGGAGGGAGCTTCCTTGACACCCGCGGGGGAAGCCGGGAGGATCTGGGGACATCGGGGGAGACCCTCTCGGCCGCCGGGCCGATCGCCGGGGAGGAGAGTCGGAAGGTGCCGCTTGACCGGGCCGAGGCCGAGGCGCTTCTGTTTGAGTGGACGCAAAGCCCGGGCCTCAGGGCCCACGCCCGGGCCGTTGAGGCCTCGTTGCGCGCCTACGCCCGCAAGTTTGGCGAGGATGAGGATCTCTGGGGGGTGACCGGGCTTCTTCACGACCTCGACTACGAGAGGCACCCCACGCGGGAGGAGCACCCCCGGGTGGGCAGCGGGGTGCTGCGGGAGAAGGGCTACCCCGAGGAGATGCGCCAGGCCATCCTCGGCCATGCGGACTACCTGGGGGTTCCCCGGGAGAGCCGCCTGGCCCGGGCCCTCTTCGCCGTGGACGAGCTGGTGGGGCTCATCACGGCGGTGGCCCTGGTCAACCCCTCCCGGGACGTCCGGCAGGTCAAGCCGAGCAGCATCCGGAAGAAGTGGAAAGACAAGGCCTTCGCCAAGGGGGTGAACCGGGGGGACATCGAGCGGGGGGCCGGGGAGCTGGGCGTCCCTCTCGAGGAGCACATCGCCTTGACCCTCGCGGCCATGCAAGGGGTGGCCGCCGAATTGGGCCTGGGCGGGGGCTCCCCCCGCTAGGGCTCAGGCGCGTCGGGAGAATTTTGGTCCGGTTTGTTTGACGATGCCTTGTGTTTCAAGGATAATTTTGGGTTGGGTCTCCTGGGGCGCGGAGTCGGGGGGGGGCGCTCTCGCGTTTGTGGAGTCGGGGGAGGCCCTCGGGGCGCATTCGGTTGACCCCATTCCGTGCTCGGGGCCCTGTGCTCCGCGGCCAAGACCCTCTGGGCGGTTGGGATACCGCATAAAGGACAACGGGAGCCATGGCTGAATCTTCGGGATCCGCCGGAACGGGCAAAGAACTTCTCGAGGTCCAAACCGTCGCCATCCGCTTCGCCGGGGACTCGGGCGACGGGATGCAGCTCACCGGCGATCGCTTCAGCAATGAGACGGCGATCGCGGGCAATGACCTGAGCACGTTTCCGGACTTTCCCGCCGAGATCCGCGCCCCCGCGGGGACCCTCTTCGGGGTGAGCGGCTTCCAGATCAACTTCAGCAGCAAGAGAGTCCACACCCCCGGGGACGCCCTCGACGTCCTCGTCGTGATGAACCCGGCCGCCCTGAAGGCGAACATCGAGGACTTGAAGGCCGGCGGCGTCATCATCGCCAACTCGGACAACTTCAAGGACAAGAACCTCGAGAAGGCGGGCTACGCCTCCAACCCCCTCGAGGACGACGCCCTGCGGAGCGCCTACAAGGTCCACGAGGTGCCGATCACACAGCTTACCCGCAAGGCCCTCGAGGACATGGAGCTTCAGGCCAACCTCGCCGACCGCTGCAAGAACTTCTTCGCATTGGGCCTCATGTTCTGGATGTACTCGCGGTCGATCGACCAGACCAAGAAGTGGATTCAGGCGAAGTTCGGCAAGCGGCCCGAGTTCGTCCAGGCGAACACGCGCGCCCTGGAGGCGGGCTATTACTTCGGCGAGAACACCGAGATCTTCGCCCATCACTACATCGTGCGGGAGGCCACCTACCCGCCGGGCACCTACCGGAACATCTCGGGGAACACGGCCCTCGCCTACGGCTTCATCGCCGCGGCGAAGAAGATGGGCCTCAAGCTCTTCTGGGGCGCCTACCCCATCACCCCCGCCAGCGACGTCCTGCACGAGCTCTCCCGGCACAAGAATTTTGGCGTCCTCACCTTCCAGGCGGAGGACGAGATTGCGGCCATCTCGGCCGCCATCGGCGCCGCCTTCACCGGGGCGCTGGGAGTGACCTGCTCGAGCGGGCCGGGCATCGCCTTGAAGGGCGAGGCCATGGGGCTCGCCGTCATGGCGGAACTCCCCCTGGTCATCTGCAACATCCAGCGGGGCGGGCCCAGCACGGGGCTCCCGACGAAGACCGAGCAGGCCGACCTCCTTCAGGTGATGTTCGGGCGCAACAGCGAGAGCCCCATCCCCATCGTGGCCGCCTCCACCCCCTCGGATTGCTTCTGGACGGCCATCGAGGCCTCGAGAATCGCGGTCAAGTACATGACCCCGGTCATCCTGCTGAGCGACGGCTACCTGGCCAA
>CAYMWZ010000159.1:0-6919 GCA_964394385.1 uncultured Nitrospinaceae bacterium
CCCGGTTCAAGGAGCGGGAGGATGACCTTTCCCGCCTCTACGCCCGCTTCGCCCGCTGGAGGATGGCCCAGAGCGACTACGCCCTGGGCCGCTACCCCGAGGCGGGCCGGGAGGCGCGGGAGGCGATGGACGGGCCGACCATGGAATCCTCCCTCCTGCGCCAGGTGCGCGTGGGCGCCGCCGCGCTGCTGGATCTCATCGAGCGGGCGGACCCTTCTTCCGGCTTCCCGGCCCCCTGATTCGTCCGCCTTCGCCCGGAACGAGAGGAGATCTCCATCCGATGCGAGCGGTCCGTGTGCACCAGTTCAACCTGGACGTCCCCATGCGGCTGGACGAGCTCGAAGACCCCAAGCCCGGGCCCGGGGAGCTTCTCATCCGCCTGGGCGCCGCGGGGGTGAACCCCGTGGACATCGCCATCCGGGCGGCGAAGCATCCCTACGCCAAGTTCGTGACGCCTCCCTACGTCCCGGGGGCGGAGGCGGCGGGCGAGGTGGTCTCCCTGGGCGCCGGGGTCGAGGGGTTCCGGCCGGGCCAGCGGGTCTTCGGCCGGGCCGTGGGGGGAGGCTACGCGGGTCTCGTGCGGCTGGACGCGAAGGCCGCCGCCGAGCTCCCCGACGCCTACGGCGACGCCGAGGGGGCCTGCATCACGGTGGCCTTCTACACGGCCTGGAACGCCCTCGTCCTGAAGGCCGGGGCCGGCCCCGGGGAGACGGTGCTCATCCAGGGCGGGGCCGGGGGCGTGGGGATGGCCGCCATCCAGATCGCCCGCCGCATCGGCTGCCGCGTCCTGGCCACGGTGAGCTCGGAGGAGAAGGCCGCCTTTTGCCGAAGCCTGGGAGCCGAGGCGACGATCAACTACCGCGAGGAGGATGTCCCCGCCCGCTGCCGGGAGCTCACGGGGGGCCGCGGGGTGGACGTGGTCGTCGAGCTTGCCGCCTGCGAGAATTTCGACAAGGATCTCGACGCCATCCGGCTGGAGGGGCGCGTCGTGGTCGTGGGCACGGGGACGGGCAAGGGCCCCGGCGCCGAGTTCCGGGTGCCGGCGGTCATGACCAAGGACGCCCGCATCCTGGGGCTCGCGGCCATCAATCTCGTGCCCAAGCTGCCCGAGGTGGTGCGCCGCTTCTCGCCCCTCCTCCGCGAGGGGGTCTTCAGGGTTCACGTGGATCGCGAGATGCCCCTCGCCGAGGCGAACGCGGCCCACGACCTAGTTCTGAGCGGGAAGTTCTTGGGCAAGATTGTCCTCGTGGCCTAAAGGAGGCCGACCATGAAAGCCGTCTTCGTCAAAGCCTTCGGTCTGGAGAACCCCTTGGCGGTGGAGGAGGCCCCCGACCCCAAGCCGGGGACCGGCCAGGTCCTGGTCCGGGTGCGGGCGGCGGGGGTGAACCCCCTCGAGGTCTCCATCCGCTCCGGCAAGCACCCCCGCGCCAAGATGATGAAGCTGCCCTACATCTGCGGGACGGACGTCGCGGGCGAGGTCGAGGCGGTGGGGGAGGGGGTCAAGGATTTCAAGGCGGGGGACCGCGTCTGGGGCCGGTCGGAGGGGGCCTATGCCGAGCGCGCTCTCGTCCCCGTGGGCCAGACGGGGCGGCTCCCCGACGCCATCCCCTTCGCCGAGGGGGCCTCCCTGGCGATCCCCCTCCTCACGGCCTGGAACGCCGTCGTCATCAAGGGGGAGGCGGGCCCCGGGGACGTCGTCCTCGTCCAGGGCGGCGCCGGGGGGGTGGGCCACATGGCCATCCAGCTCGCCCGGCAGATGGGCTGCCGGGTCTTCGCCACGGCGAGCACGAAGGAGAAGGCGGACCTCTGCCTCCGCCTGGGGGCCGAGGCGGCGATCCGCTACAAGGAGGAGGACCTCGCCTCGCGCGTGATGGCGCTGACCGGGGGCCGGGGGGTGGACGTCATCGTCGAGACCACCGCCAGCGACAACCTGGGCCAGGACGTGAACCTGGTCGCCGTGAACGGGCGCATCGTCCTCGTGGGCACGGGGACGGGCAAGGGCCCCGAGGGGAGCTTCAACGTGGCCGCGGCCCTGGGCCGCGACGCGCGCCTCATCGCCCTCTCCGCGGCCAACCTGGCCCCCCATCTGCCCGAGGCGATGCGGCGCCTCGGGCACATGCTCGCGGCGGGCGCCATCCGGGCCCACGTCGGGAAGGAGCTCCCCCTGGCCAAGGCCGAGGAGGCCCACCGGATCCTCCTGAGCGGGGGGTTTTTGGGGAAGATCGTCTTGGTGCCCTAGGGGCTCACCTCGCCCCCAGCCCCCGCCTCAGCCTCTCGATCCGCCCCGCGTGGTCCGTGTGGCGGACGGGGGGGAGGGGCTGGCTGTTCGTGACGGGGAGCACGACGAAGTGGGGGCCCTCCTCCGAGAGAAGCCGGGGGAGGGCTTTTTCGAACTCCCCGAGTGTCTCGATCCGCTCGACCTTTCCTTTTCCGGTCGCCCCTCCCCCCTCGAGGCCCGCCCCGCGCGCGAGGGCGCAGAAATCCGCGCGCGGGGGGAGCGGCTGCCCCCCCGTGATCTCGTACTGGCGGTTCTCGAGGAGGATTACGAAAAAATTCCCCGGGGCGTAGCGGGCCCAGGTGACGAGGGAGCCCAGGCTCATGAGGAGCCCCCCGTCCCCCTTGAGAACGATGGTCTTCCGCTCGGGCCGGGCGAGGGCGAGCCCCATGCCGAAGTCCCCCGCGTGGCCCATCCCGAAGGCCAGGAAATCGAAGTCGAGCTCGTGCCGGGAAACGAGCGGCCACTGGAGGGTGGCCGTCATGGTCATGACGACGATTTCCTGCGTCCGCCGGGCGGCCAGGGCCCGCAGGAGGTCCATCCGCTCGATCATGGCCGGAAGGCGTATCCGGTGACGACGGCGGCGGGCATGGAGGTCGCCTCGGCCGCCCGGTCCATGCGCTCGAGGGCCGGAAGGTCCTCGTCCCCCATGAGGTGCCAGAAGGGGATCCCCCAGGCGCGGAGCAGGGGCTCCGTGTAGGTGTAGGCCGAGTCGATGGGTTTTTGGCCCGCCACCGCCCCGCCGTAGCCCCGCCAGCCGACCATGAGCCGGAGGGGCACCCGGGGCCCCAGGCCGCAGCCCCGGAGCACGTCCCCCGCCTCCATGAGGCCGGTGTTCTGGATGACGAGGAGGGGTTTTTGGCCCCCCGTCCACAGGCCCGCCGCGATGGCCACCGACTCCCCCTCGCGGCAGGGGGTGATGAGAGGGAGGGAGGGGTCCTTTTCGGCGGCCTCGTAGAGCAGGCGGCACTCGCTGTCGGGGATCATGAGGAGGTGCGTGAAGCCGAGGGCCCGGACGGCCGCCAGGGTCTTTTGGGCGCTCGCGCCGTTCAATTCGCCGTCCTCCGGCAGAGGGGCGCGCGCCTGACGCGGGGGAAGGGGGGCATGGGGGCATTCCTCCGGTCGGTGGGCGCGCTCCTGCCGATGGGGCCGAGCACATATAATATCCCCCGGGAGGCGGCGGGCGCATCCTTGGGTTGACCGGAGGGCCGGGCCACGGAGGGCATCGCGTACATCCTGGCGGACGATCTGACGGGGGCCTGCGACGCGGGGGCGGCCTTCCTCGAGCGGTTCGCCGAGGTGCGCGTCTCTCCCGGGCTGCCCGAGGACGCCGGGCCGGGGATCCTCTACGCCCTGAACGCGTCCAGCCGCGCCCTCCCCCCCCGGGAGGCGGCGGGGCGGGTGCGGGAGGCGGTGCATGCGGGGCGGGAGCGGGGGGCGCGCCTCCTCCTCAAGAAGGTGGACTCCACTCTGCGGGGCAACTTGGCCGCCGAGCTTCTCGCGGCGGCCGAGGCGGGCGGCTTCGAGCGGGTGGTCTTCTGCCCGGCCTTCCCCGCCCAGGGGCGGACGCTCGAGGGGGGCCTCCTCCGGGTGGACGGGGCTCCCCTCTCGCGCGCTCCCCTGTTCGAGGGAGGCAAGCGCAGCCGCCTGCCGGATCGCCCGGCTGAGCTTTTGAAGGGGGCGTTCCGGACGGCCGAGATTGGGATCGAGACCGTCCGCGGGGGGGGCCTCCGGGAGGCGATCAGTGGGGCGCCCGCGGGGGCGGCGGTGTGCGTGGACGCCGAGACCGATGAGGACCTGGATCTCCTCGCCGCCGCGGTCGAGGGGGAGGGGCGCTGGCTCTGCGCGGGGGCGGCCGGATGGGCCCGGGCCACGGCCCGGCGGCTGCCCGGCGTGCCTCCCGCGCCGGCCGGCCCGAGCCGCCTCTCCAGGCCCGCCGTGTTCCTCGTCGGCTCCTTGAACCCCTTGAGCCGGGATCAGGCCAGATATCTGGCACGGGGGAGCGGGGTGCGGCTCTTCACCGTCGGGGTCGAGAGGCGGCTGGAGGATGGGGCCGCCCTCAAGGACTACGCGGCCCGGATCGGGGAGATGATGGGGGTCCATCTGCGGACCGACGGCGCCCGGGCGGCGGTCGTCGTGACGGATCCCCCTCCCGTCGGCGTCTCCTCCCGGCCCGGGGCGGCGGGGGAGGTGGCCCGGTGGCTCGCCGAGCTCGGGGCGGGGAGGCTCTGGCGCCGGGAAGCGGGAGGGCTTCTCTTCTGCGGAGGGGACGTGGCCCAGGCCGCCTGGGAGGTCTTGGAAGCCGGGGCGATGCGCCTGGAGGAGGAGCTTCTGCCCGGGATCCCGCGGTGCCGCTTCCTCGGGGGGCGCTACGGGGGCCTGCCCGTCGTCACCAAGCCGGGCGGCTTCGGGAAGCTGGACGCCCTGAGCCACATCCTCTCCCTGTGGAGGGGGGAGGAGGACCGATGAGGCGCCTTCCGGTCGTGGCGATCACGATGGGGGATCCGGCGGGGGTGGGCCCCGAGGTGTGCCTCAAGGCGGTCCGGACGCCCCGGGTGCGGAGGTGCTGCCTCCCCGTGATCGTGGGGGACATGGGGGTGCTCCGCCACCACGCGCGGAGGATGCGTCTCCCCGGGCGCCTGGCGGCGCTCCCCCCGGAGGATCTGCCCCGGGGCCCGCTCGGCCCCGCCGGAGCTGTCCCCGTGGTCGACCTGGCCAACGTTTCCTCCCGCGACCGGGTGTTCGGCCGGGTGCGGGCCGCCCTGGGCCGGGCGGCGGCGGCCTACGTCGAGCGCGCCGTGGCCATGGTCCGGGCGGGGCGCGCCGACGCCCTGGCGACCGCCCCCATCCACAAGGAGGCCCTCCGGCGGGGGGGCTACGACTTCCCCGGCCACACCGAGTTCCTGGCCCATCTGTGCGGCGGGGGGCGGCCGGTGATGCTGCTCGCCCATGGGCGGATCCGCATCGCGCACGTTTCGACCCACCTGGCGCTGCGCGAGGCCATCCGGCGGGTGAGACGGGAGCGCGTCCGCTACGTGGGAAGGCTCCTCGCCGAGGCGCTTCGCGCGATGGACGGGCGCGCTCCGCGGATCGGGGTGGCGGGCCTGAACCCCCACGCGGGGGAGGGGGGGCTCTTCGGCCGCGAGGAGATCGAGGAGATCGCGCCCGCCGTGCGGGACCTCAGGGCGGAGGGCGTCGCGGCCGAGGGGCCGGAGCCGCCGGACACGGTGTTCGCCAAGCTGCGGGGCGGCTTTTACGACGGGGTGGTGGCCATGTACCACGATCAGGGCCACATCCCGGGCAAGCTCTGGAGCTTCCGCTTCGACGCCGGGGGGAGGGGGGCCGTGCGGGGGGTGAACGTGACGCTGGGGCTCCCCCTCGTGCGCACCTCGGTCGAGCACGGGACGGGCTTCCCCATCGCGGGGCGGGGGGTGGCGGATCCCTCCAGCATGGTGGACGCGATCGCCCTCGCGGCGAGGCTGGCGAGGAGGAAGAGGAAGGGGGAAAATGTAGGGGCTTTGCGCTAGGCCGTTTCACGGAGAATAACGCGCGAGGAACCAATGTCTGTACCTTCTTCCGTGCGGAAGCAAGCGGACACGCTCGTATCCTCCGCGAGCGCCGCCGCGGTCACGTTGCATGGCGCTATGGAGAAGGAGTTTCCGATTGTCTTGCAGATCCAGTTATCGGAGTGGGACTTCTTTCTCACGATCGCTTCGGTCTTTGTCGTGACGACTAGGCTTGAGCAGTCGACCATGCCTCCGCCTCAGATCGACGAACTCCTTCAGATCGTCACCGAGCGCTTTAGTGCGTGGCAGCCTGACGCAATCCGGGGCTTTGAGGACTGCAAGGCTTTCTATGACCGTAGCTTCGACGGCCTGTCACGGTATCCTAGCTACAGCGGCTCCGATCGTGCATTCTTGAGCGCGGACATCCTTGGGTCCTGGATGGTCTGGAACCTCTTCCGCCACGTGCCCGAAACCGAGGCAGAGCGAGGCCTAGCGAGGGTCCTAGGTACCTACGTAACCCATGAGTTTAGCCGGTGGTGGGACGCGTGAAGTGGCATAATAAAAAATGGAGCTTCCGAGCCCCGGCGTGCTACATCGGTGGCCTGTCATCGGGGTCAATGGAGACGCCGCAGTTCGCAGCGCATTCCTGACCGTTCGTCCGTCCCGGAGGAGGAAACTGAATGAGGAATTTCACCGCGGTCATCGAGAAGGACGCTGACACCAGCCTCTACGTGGGCTACGTCCCCGGGTTTCCGGGGGCTCATTCCCAGGCTGAGACCCTCGATGAGCTCAACAAGAACCTCCGGGAGGTCATCGAGATGCTCCTTGAGGACGGCGAACCCAAGCTGGAGGGCGAGTTCATCGGCACGCAGACCGTTTCCGTGGCCTGATGGTGGCCAGGCCGCCGGTCCTCAAGAGCCGGGAAGTCGCCGCGATTCTTGAGCGCCTGGGGTTCATCGAGGTGCGCCAGCGGGGGTCGCACCGGCAATATCGCCATCCCGACGGACGTGGGACGACGGTGCCCTTTCACGCCGGGCGGGACGTCTCACCCCTGCTCCTGCGGCAGATCGCCAGGGACATCGGCCTGACCGTCGAGGAATTGCTGGAGGACCGATGAGAACGACCTGAGGATGCGGCC
>CAYMWZ010000160.1:0-6876 GCA_964394385.1 uncultured Nitrospinaceae bacterium
TCCCGACGCCTTGCCCGCCGCCGTCGAGATCCTCAAGGATCGCCTCCCCTTCTTCTACAACACCTCCCCAAATTCCAACCCGAACCTCGTCGGCGCCTTCCGGTTCGAGACGACAGGCCCCGCCCGCACCTGGGGGATGGGGATCCGGGCGGGGAAGGCGACGACGGTCCCGGCGGAGGGGAGGCAGGTCGACGCCCGCATCTCCGCCCCCGCGAGCGACATGGTGCTCCTCTCCGCGGGGCGGGCCGACATCAAGGCCCGACTGGCGGCCGGGCGCCTCCGGGTCGAGGGCGACCGCCCCAAGGCCGAGGCCCTGATGGGGTCGCTCTTCCGGCCCTACTGAGGCGCCCGCGCCATCGCGCCGAAACCGGGGTTCCGTCCAGATGAAGCTCCTCATCGACGGCTACAACTTCATCCCGGCCGTCCCCGAGCTCAGGCGCACCCTGCGCGCGGACCTCGAGGCGAGCCGGGAGGCGCTCCTCGAGCTGCTTCGGGCCTACCGACGAAGCGCGGAGGAGCCCCTCGCCATCACGGTCGTCTTCGACGGCAAGGGCCGCCCGGGCGGCGAGAAGGCGGCCCGAGCGGGCGGGATCGAGGTCCTCTTCTCCCGGAACGAGACGGCGGACGACCTTCTGCTGCGGCTTCTGCGGGGGGGAAAACGGGGGGCCGTCCTCGTGACCTCCGACCGCGCCCTCCGCGCGGCGGCCGAGGCGCTCGGCGCCGCAGTGATGCGCGCCGGGGAGTTTGCGGGAAGACTTCTCCAAGCGCGCGGCATGGAGGAAACCGGGGGGACGGCGGAGGAAAAGGAGGCGCCGCGGAGGGCCCTCTCCACGAAGAAAAAGGGCAACCCCCGGCGGCTGCCCAAGAAGGAGCGCATCAGGAACCGCCGCCTGGGTAAGCTCTAGCCCGAAGGGGCCATCTGGAAGAGGTGCACCTGATCGGGCGCCAGGGCAACGAAAAGTCCGGGAGAGACCATCTCCCCTCCCTCCCTCTCGTAGCGGCTCCCGTCCCAGTGGTCCCGCAAGGTCCAGCCCCCCTCCCCGTAGGCCCGCGGAAAGGGAATGCGCCCGTAGGCGGGACGGCTCCCCAGGTTCGCCGCCACGAGATGGCCCCCCGCCCCGCCCTCCGGGGGGGACCACGCAAGGGCGACGATCGCCTCGTTCGAGGAGTCCTCGGGGCCCGCGGGGCGGACCTCCAGGAGGGAGAACGCCCCGCTGCGGAAGAGGGGCTCCCGCAACACCGAGAGGAGGCCGAGGTATCCCCGCTCGACCTCCGGGTCGGCCTCCTCGGCGGGCCGGCGCCCCAGTTGGACCGGCAGTTTCACCTTTCGCCCCTCGATCTGCCCCTCGTGGAAGAGCTTGAGACCGGGCGCGCAATAGGTCGCGGCGGCGGCGGCGCGCCAGCGGCCGGGCCCGAAGGCCGATGCGGCGCGGGGCTCATCGTGGTTTTCGAGGAACCGGGCGCAGCGGCGCTGGTCGTCCGCCCTCGCCCCCAGGTGGGCCCGCGCCCCGGCGGCGTCCCCGGCGCGCAGGCGGTCGTAGAGCTCCTTGTCATAGGTGTAGTCGAAACCCGCCCTTTGAAGATCCGGCTCGCGCCCCCAGTAGGCTTCGGCCAGGAAGAGGAAGCCCGGGTGGCGGGCGCGGACGGCGGCGATGGCTCCTCCCCAGAAATCCTCCGGCTCGGCGCCCAGGCGGCCGCCCCATGTGTTTTGAAACACGTCGGGCAGGAGGAGCATGGCCATGTCGCACCGCACCCCGTCGCAGAGGCCCGCCACCCGCATCAGCTCCCCGAGCATCCGCCCCCGGGCGAGGGGAGAGGCGTAGTCGATCTGCACCGTGTCGGACCAGCCGGGGAAGTAGGGGTCGCGCCCGTGCGCGAAGATCCGCCGCCCCGGCCCCCGGAAGTAGTTCCGGGGTTCCCGCGCCAGGTCCTCCTCGCTTCCCTGGACGAACGCCTCGGGACACTCCTCCACCCAGGAGTGATCGCGGGCGAGGTGGTTCGGCACGAAGTCGAGCATGAGGCGGAGGCCATGGCCCCCCAGGCGCTCGCGGAAGCGTCTGAGGGCCTCATCCCCCCCCACCTCGGGCATGACGGTGTAGCCCGCGACGGCGTAGGGGGAGCCCACGATGTCCTCCTCGGTCACGTCCGGGAGCGCGCGCTGGTACTCCTCCCGCAGTTCCGGGAGGGCCCGGGCGACCTCCCGCCCGGCGGGGCTGCGGGCCCAGACGCCCATCAGCCAAACCCCGTGCCACCCATGCTCTTTCAGCCGCAGGAGTTCCTCCTCGGGGACCTCGTCCAGCCGCAGGGGCGCCTGCGGCCCACGGCCCGGCGCCCTCCCGCGTTCCAACTCCTCCAGCCACACCCGGGCGTTGATCTCATAGAGAAGAGGGTTCGTCGGCCAAGACCTGGGCATCGCAGTCAATCCTCATCGGCTGAGCCCGCCCCGTGGCGGAAACGCCCTTCGGGCTCCTCAACCAGCTCCTCTCGAGCGCCGTCCGGGGTGGGGCCTCCCCCCCTACGTCTTGGACAGGAGGAAATTCCCGATGACCAAGGCGTCCATCTCCGAGGCTATGAAGGTGCGGTAGGCCTCGGCCGGAGTGTTGACGATGGGCTCGCCGCGAAGGTTGAAGGAGGTATTGAGGACGACGGGCGCGCCCGAGGCTTGGCCGAACCGCTCGATGAGCCGGTAGTAGAGCGGGGTGATCTCCCGGAAAACCGTCTGGAGCCTTCCGGAGCCGTCCACGTGGGTGATCGCGGGGATCGCGGCGCGCTTTCCCTCTCGGACGGGGACCACCAACAGCATGAAGCGGGCCGGGAAGTGCCGCTCGGGCTCCTCCAGGTCGAAGTACTCCCCCGTCCGCTCCACGAGGACCGAGGGCGCAAAGGGCCGGAACGGCTCCCGGAACTTGATCTTGGTGTTGACGATCTCCTTCATCTCCTCCCGCGTCGGGTTGGCGAGGATGGAGCGGTTGCCCAGGGCGCGGGGGCCCCACTCGAAGCGGCCCTGGTGCCAGCCCACGACCTCCCCGGCGCAGAGGCGTTCCACCACCCGGGCGATGAGCTCCTCCTCGTCGCCGATCTCCTCCCACCGGGCGCCCGCCTCGCCCAGATGGCGCGCCGCCTCGGCCGGGCTGTACTCCTCCCCCCAGGAGGCGTGCTCCATGACCGGGGAGCGCGGCAGGCCGAGGAGGGCGTTGTGGACGTGGAGGGCCGCCCCGAGGGCGCCTCCCCCGTCCCCCGCCGCCGGCTGGATGTAGAGCTCGTGGAACCCCGACTCCCGGAGCAGCCGCCCGTTCGCCACGGAGTTGAGCGCGACCCCGCCCGCCATGCAGAGCCGGTCAAGACCGGTCCGGCGGCGGAGCTCCTTGGCCATTCCCAGGATCACCTCTTCGGTCACGAGCTGAATGCTCGCGGCGATGTCGGCATAGTGCTCGTTCAACTGGCAGGCCTCCTCGTAGTTGGGAGGCTTCGCCCCATAGTAGGAGGGATAGCCCGAGCTGCGGGTGAAGAACTTGCTCTCGGGCTTGCGGGAGGGGCCGAAGAGCTCGACGAATTTCTCGCTGAAGCTGGTGGTGGTCGAGCGGTGATAGGCGAAATAGTCCATATCGAGCGAGTAGTTCCCCGCCCTGTCCCGCCGGACCATTTGCCATACCTTCTCGGCGTATTTCGGCTCCCCGTAAGGGGCCATCCCCATCACCTTGTACTCGCCCTCGTTGATCTCGAAGCCGAGATAGGCGGTGAAGGCGCTGTAGAGGAGGCCCAAGGAGTGCGGGAAGCGCTGCTCGCGCTCGAGGACAATCTCGCTCCCCTTCGCCCAACCCATCGTCGTCGTCGCCCACTCCCCCACTCCGTCCACCGTCAGAATGGCCGCCTCGTCGAAGGGGGAGGCGAAGTAGGCGCTCGCCGCGTGGGAGACGTGATGCTCCACGAAAAGGATGCGCTCGAGGGGGACTCGAAGGCGCTTGTGGATGATCCCCTTCACCCAGAGCTTATCCCCGAACCAATTGATCATGGCCTCCTGAAAGACCCTGAGTGAGCGGGGGAAGGTCTGAAGCACCGTGAGGAGGATGCGCTCGAACTTCAGGAAGGGTTTTTCGTAGAAAACCACATAGTCCAGATCGCCCGTCGCGATCTCCCCCTTGCGCAGGCAGAACTCGACGGCGCGTCCCGGAAAGCCGAAGTCGTGCTTCACCCGGCTGAAGCGCTCCTCCTCGGCCGCCGCGACGAGGCGCCCGTCGCGCAAAAGCGCCGCCGCCGCGTCATGGTAGAAGCAACTGATCCCGAGAATGTGCATCCTGCGCCTCAGCCCTGCCGGAACGCCCTCTCGAGGGTATCCTCATCGCGCGGGCGCTCCAGGAAATCCGCCGATCCCCTCAGGCGGAGAGGATCCTTCTTCATGCGGAAGGGAATGGCCACGATGGGCAGGAGGACGAAGTAGAGGAGCGTGGTCAGGAGAAGGGAGTTGAAGCGCGCGACCTTGTGCGCGAGATGCTTCCACGCCTCCCAAAGGCGCTTCGCAAATCCCATCAATCCCGACCTAGAAGAGGGTGTAGACGAAGGGTGCCAAGGCGCTCGACTGGGCGAGGAACAAGAGCCCGGCGAAGAGGAGCAGAACCACCACAATGGGCGTCATCCACCACAGCTTGTTCGCCCAAAGGAAGGAGAAAAGCTCTCCCAGCGTGAAAAGGATCGCGCGAACCACCGAAGCCTCCGGAAGATTCCCCCCGCAATCGCGCCTGGGGAAAACATCAGCGCCGGATTCTAGCCGCAAACGCGGACCGAGACAACACCCGCCTCCTCATCGGCCTCCCTGCGCCCGGTCGTTGACGGCCGATCCCGGGAAGCCACATAATCGAAGCTCGCCGCGCTCTCTTCGAATGGGGCCCCGCCATGGGCCAGACGATCGCAGAAAAAATCCTCAGCCGCTCGGCCGGCCTCAAGGGGGTGGAGCCCGGCCAGATCATCGACGCCGCCCCGGACGTCATCCAGGGCGCCCTCAGCTAGACCACGATCCTCAAGATGCGGGAGATGGGCGCCGACGCGCCCTTCGAGCCGGAGAATCTCGTCGTCACAGTCGACCACTGGACGCCCGCCGAGTCGGCCCGGACCGCCAATTTGCACCGCGGCGTCCGCCTCTTCGCCCAAGAGCACGGCCTCAAGCACTTCTACGACGTAGGCGAGGGCATCTGCCACCAGGTTTTTATGGAAAACGGCCACGCCCTCCCCGGCCAGCTCATCATGGGGCGGGACTCGCACAACACCTCCCACGGCGCGCTGAACGCCCTCTCCCTGCCCTTCGGCCTCACCGAGGTGGCCTACCTTCTCGCGGTGGGGAGCGTCTGGCTCCGGGTGCCCGAGAGCGTGAGGATCCACCTGCGCGGGAGACTCCCCAGAGGCGTCTTCGCGAAGGACGCCATCCTCCACGTCATCGGTCGGGTCGGCGCGGACGGGTGCACCTACAAATCGGTCGAGTTCGAAGGAGACCTCATCCCGGCCCTCTCCATCTCGGAGCGCTTCCCCTTCTGCAACATGGCGGTCGAGATGGGCGCGAAGGCGGGCGTCATGCCTTTCGACAAAGTGACCGAGCGCTACCTGAAGGGGCGGGCGAAGAAACGCTACCGGCCCATCGCCCCCGATCCCGGCGCGCGCTACGAAAACACCTTCGAGTTTGACGTGAGGGGCCTGACCCCCGTCCTCTCCTGCCCCCACACCGTGGACAACGTGAAGCCGGTGGAGGAGGTGGCCGGGAGGACCATCCATCAGGCTTTCCTCGGGTCCTGCACCAACGCCCGCCACGACGACCTCGGCGAGGCGGCTCGCGTCCTCCGCGGGCGCAGGGTGCACCCCGACGTCCGCCTGATGGTGGCGCCTGCCTCCCGGCTCGAATACCTCGAGGCCGACCGGCGCGGCTACATCCGCACCCTGCTTGAGGCGGGGGCGATGATCCTCAACCCCGGCTGCGGGCCCTGCTTCGGCGCCCATCAGGGAATCCTGGCCGACGGCGAAGTGTGCATCTCCTCGGCCAACCGCAACTTCCGGGGGCGGATGGGAAACCCCAGGGCTGAGATCTACCTCGCCAGCCCGGCCACCGTGGCCGCCTCGGCCGTCAAGGGCGAAATCGCCGACCCCCGCCCCCTGCTGCGGGGGCGGTAGCGCCGTCGGCCGGAGGCTGCCCCATGGGCATCCCCGACGTCTATTCGGGAGAGATCGTCAAGCTGGGCGACGACATCAACACGGACCTCATCTTCCCCGGCAAATACATCCTGGTGCTCGACCCCCCGGAGATGCGCAAACACCTCCTCGAAGGGCTGGGGGAGGAATACCACTCCCGGATCAAGCCGGGCGACATCATCGTGGCGGGAAGGAACTTCGGCTGCGGCTCCTCCCGGGAGCAGGCCGCCAGCGCCATCAGGGCGGCGGGTGTCCCCGTGGTCGTCGCCAAATCCTTCGCCCGGATTTTTTACCGGAACGCCATCAACGCGGGCCTCCTCGTCCTGACCTGCCCCGAGGCGGCGGAGGCCGCCGCCGACCGCGAGCCCATCACGGTCGACCTCAAGGGGGGGCGCATCGAGCTTCCCGGCGGGCGCGCCTTCCGCTTTCCCGCCCTGCCGGATTTCCTGATGGAGATCATCGAGGCGGGGGGGCTGGTCGCCCACGGCCGCAAGGTGGTGGCCGCCCGCAGGGCCCGCCCCGAGGCGTGAGGGGAATCCTCCCCTAGTCCGAGCGCAGCCTCGGATCCAGGGTGTCTCGAACGGCATCCCCGAAGAGATTAAAGGCGAAGACCGACAGGCTGATGGCCACCCCCGGGAAGATCGCGATCCAGGGGGCGCTCTCGGCGTACTCCTCCGCCCCTCCCTGGAGCATGAGCCCCCAGGC
>CAYMWZ010000161.1:0-6846 GCA_964394385.1 uncultured Nitrospinaceae bacterium
AGCGCGATCGCGTCATCAACTGCTGGCCCTGGGCGAAGCTGAAGAAATGGCTGGAGGGAAGGCGGGAGGGGTAGAGGCAAAGGAGTGAGGTTTCATTGGAGACGTGTAATCTCAGAAATTTGCTCGCTGACGAATGTCAAATGATGATTGGTTCCAATTTCTATCCAGGATTGAGGGTTTCCGGATCCCCCCATCCCTTGTGCTTTTTCTGCGATCATCCGGTCTCCATGGCAATAGCCTTGCCCTCTGTACTCCCGCCGGGCCATCAGCGATGCGGAAAGCCCGTAATATTGTTTCATCTTTAGTGGGTGTTTCCTGGTACTAATCCCTCGTAAAATTGCCCATTCTTCTTCCGTTGTATATCGAATAGTCGGGGCAATCGTCATCTTTTCATGATCGTAAGGATAGTGGACGGGATGTACAATCGCATAGTCAGCAAAAGAAGGTTTTCGCTTAATCCTAGATTTAAGAATCAGCTTCCAGAGTTTGAGTTCTTTCCGCGCAACAACTCCATTTTCCCCGGTTTTCACGAACTTAGAAAGTTGCTGGGATAGTGGCATGCCCGAGGCTGCGATTGTAAGTGTTTGGTATCTGTCGATCTCGGGCAAGCCGTTTATGATATCAGCTACTATTGCCAAGATTTCGTCTTCATCTCTACCGCAAATTGAACCGAAATCCAACAATAGATGAGTGTTTTCTAAGGACAAATTTAGGGTTTTCAGCAAGCCAAGAAGCTTGCTGTTAAGTTCTCTTGTAGAAATCAAGTCATCTTCGAGAAGACGGATCAAAGTCCCACATTTGGTTTTTGAAATTATGTCTGCAATGGCGAGGTTATATGCTTCATCTCGTTCTAGGCCAGTCGTTGGGATTGATTCGACGGAATTCGCTTGAAAGTAATTTAGTATAAACGTCACCGGATGAGCCCCGTCGGACGTTCGAAGCGACAGGTCCATGTCCATCAAATCAACAAAAAACGGACGTGTTGAAACCCAGGATTCTCTGATAGCTTTTGCTTTCTTTCGTAGGTAAGTTTCCAGCGGTTTCACCTTCTTCGTGTCTCGATCAAGACCTGCCCGAGGTATATCAAGCAAAGGGGTAAGGTTTTCCTTTGCAGAAAGTGAGAGCTTGGCAAGTGCTCTTAGCTCGCCGGGCCTTGCTTTAAGTATTGGCACATAATGGGCATGGCTGAACATATTCTTCTCTATTTCCATTTTGCGTTGGAGAAAAGCCTTCTCACTTGGCCACGGCCGACAAGATGAGTGAATTTATAATAGTTCTGTGTCTCATAATGGATTCGACCGGCAACAATAGCGGCGTGAATGTGAAGTTTATTTGCCAAATTGATAATTGCTTCCTCTGTTTGCTCATAATATGCGCTTTCTCGTCTCCATTGTTCCCTCGGGATAAAACTGTTACGCGCGATCAAATCCGCTTCTCTTTCTCTGGGATCATTGGACTCCTTCACTTCTAAGTCATCAACAAATGATTCTTCGGAATCGCGTAAATGGCAGAGCACATGCGCCAACTCGTGCAGGAGGGTGTGCCAGAAATTGTCCAGTCGGTCATGTCTGATGGTCAGACCGATCACAGGCCTACCATTTTCTGTAAGAATCGCAGCGCCATCTAGGTAAGTTCGAGGCAAATGAGGTTCAATTATCAGTGGAATTCCATGTTTCGAAAGGAATTCCTGCGCGAGAAGTGGACCCCCATCCAGCGCGCTTAATTGCGCCACTTTCTTTAAAAAGTTGTCAGTGACTACTCCTTGTTCGTACTTGGTTGCTGGACTGTGTCTCTGCGCGAGGATAAGCACCCGGGCTGTCCATGCTAAAAGAGCATACTTGTCCATTTTTCTACGAGATCGTTCGCGAAACTTGGTCCGACGACAGAAAACAATGGCCGTATTTTGATCGCCTAGGGAAGCAAAGAATCTCTCCATCAATTGTTTTGCGTTACTTCGAATTTCATGAATGGTAGCTGCAAGCCAGCCGCGTTTTACCATTTCGCGAATGGGGAAACGGTCCCACTCGATGTCTGCAAGTTCAGCTTCGGTGTCATCCGGCTCTTGCGTCAGGACTTGGAGCGGGATTCCCAGGCCATGATGTAATGCTCTAATCATGGGCAGCGTCAGCTTGCGCCTCCCGCTCAGGACCTCTGACACCTTGCTCTTGCTCCCGATGTAGGGAACCAAGTCTTTTTGCTTCAATCCCTGCTCCTCCATCCGGAACGAAATGGCTTCGATGGGCGTAGGCTTCTCGATGGGGAAGCGCTCCTTTTCGTAGTCTTCGACAAGGGCCGCGAGCAGTTCGAGGCGGTCCGCCTCCGCGGTGTTCGGTCGAGGATCGCGCGCGGCCAGGCGCTCCACTTCGGCGAGGGTGGCCTTGTGCTCATCCTCGGTCTTGATCACGCGCGGCTCCATCTCATCCCCCCCTGCGAATCCTTCTCGTGTATTCGGCGTGGGTTCCTATCCACCTCACGACGACCACTTTCGTGCCGTAGTTGATTTGAGTGTCCAATCTGTATCTGTTTCCTTTGACGTTAAAGATGGCGACGTTATCGGCAAGAAGGCTTGAGGATGAGTACCGCTCCCTGATGTCCTGGGGTGTCCCCCAGTCGGCCGCCTCGGCTTCGGCCACCCATGTGCGTATCCAACTCCCGGCGTCTGTGTGCCTTCGTAAGAAATCCTCCAGTCTTTGGCGGCCGACGATCCTCATAAAAGGGCAGTATATAATGTTCCCGTTTTGGGATCAAGAAAAAAGTTCCCACAAAGGGAACAAAATGGATCCGATGAGATGAAAATAATTAAAGTTCAGGAACTAAAAGGCCGGGGCGGGCGCCCCGGCCTTTTGGGTTAGATCGGCTTGTTTCGCTAGTCCCTCGAGCTCCCGAGAAGCTGGGTGATGTAGATGAACATGAGCACGAAGTCGAGGTAGAGCTCGAGCGCAGCAATGATGGCCGAGCGGCGGCCGGTCTCGTTGTCGGTGTCCTGGGTCAGGGCGTAGTCCTTCATCTTCTGGGTGTCGTAGGCCGCCAGGCCCGCGAAGATGAGCACCCCCAGGGCGCTGATGGCGAAGTGGATGGCCGGGCTCTGCATGAAGATGTTGACCACGATCGCGATCAGGATCCCGAACAGGCCCACCAGGCAGAAGTTGCCCACGGCCGAGAGGTCGCGCTTGGTCACGAAGGCGAAGATCGTCAGGCCCCCGAAGGCCCCCGCCGTGACCAGGAAGGCCTGGGCCACCGAGGCCCCCGTGAAGGCGAGGAGGAGGGTCGAGACGGTCACCCCCAGCGAGGCGCTGTAGAGGAGGAAGAGCGCCCCCCCCACCGTCGCGCCCTTGGCCCGCATCACGGGGCGGATGGAGAAGACGAGCGCCAGCTGGACCCCGATGACGAGAAAGATCCCGAATGGGTTGCCGAGGATCGCTCGGTAGAGCGCCGGGCTCGTGGCGATGTAGTAGGCGGTGAGCCCCGTGACGACCAGCCCCGCCGTCATCCAGCCGTACACCCGCTGCATGAAGGCGGCGGCGTCGGCGGCCAGCACCCGCTGGCCCGTGGTGCGGGCAAACTCTTGAGACCGCATCTTCTTTCCTCCTGAGAATCTTGGCGCTGTTTTGGCCGCCCCCCCCGGGGGCGGCGCGCTGTCTCTCCTGAGCGGGGCCTCCCTCCGCCGCGCAAGCGGAAGGGATGGCACCCCAACGGCTCTTATATTATCCCAAATCCTAGGGGTTTGCGAATTCGGGAAAAACCGAGGAAACTCGCCCATCCTTTTCTTGCCGGGGGAGGGCGGAAGCCTGGAGATTCGGGTCCGCGCGGCAAGAAGGGCCGGGGGATCCTCGTGCGGCAGCCGATCTTCCTTCTCATCCTCGGGGGCGTGGCCGACCGCGCTTGCCCCTCCCTGGGGGGCAGGACCCCCCTCATGTACGCCCGCACGCCGAACCTCGATGAGTTCGCCCACCACGGTCAGTGCGGTGTCATGGAGACCCTGGGCCCGGGGGTCGCCCCCAGCAGCGACCTGGCCCTCTTCACCCTCTTGGGCTATGACGTCCACACCCACTACCCCGGCCGCGGCCTCCTGGAGGCCCTGGGCGAGGGGCTAGATCCCCTGCCCGAGGAGGTTGTGCTCCGGGCCCGGCTCTGCCTGGTGCGGGAGCGGAGGATGCGCCTCATCACCGTCGAGCGCGCCCCGGATCTCCCGGAGGAGGAGGCCCGGCGGATGGCCGAGGCCATCGCCGGGCGGGAGGCCGGGGGCATGTGCTTCCGCTACCGCTACACCGGGCGGGGGGACGGTTTTCTCCTCCTGCGGGGGGGGCCGGAGGGGCCCGCCGTCCCCCACCTGCGGGACTCGGACCCCTTCGCCGAGGGGGTTGACCTGCGCCGCCCGGCGCCCGCCCCCGGTGCCCCCGACCCCCCGGCCGCCCGGAGGACGGCCCACGCCCTGGCCGAGCGCCTCCTGGCCGCCTGCCGGGAGCTGAACGCCCTCGATCTTCCCGCGGTCCGCGGGGCCCACGCGCGGGGGCTTCGCTGGGCCCTCCTCTCCAAGTGGGCGGGGCAGTGGCGGGAGATCCCCCCCTTCCCGGGGTGGACGGGCCTGCGCGGGGCGACGGTGGCCTCCTCCCCCCTCCACCGGGGCCTCGCGCGCTCTCTGGGGCTCGACTTCATCGAGGCGCCCCGGCGCGCCGACCCGGAGGCGGAGGCCGAGGCCGCCGTCGGGGCGGGCCGGGAGGCGCTCGCCTCGGGCTTTGAGTTTGTCCTCGTCCACACCCAGGCGGCGGAGGACGCCTCCCGCCGCGGGCGGGGAGGCCCCATGCCCAAGGTCGAGGCCATCGAGGCGATCGACCGGGGGGTCGGCTCCCGCCTCCTGCGCATGGCGGGCGCGGGCGAGGCCGTCGTCTGCATCACCTCCGACCACGCCGCCCCCTCCGAGGCGGGCTCCCCCCCGGGCGGGGAGGCCGCCATGATCCACGGGGCCGAGCCCGTGCCCTTCGCCGCGGGGGGCAGGAGCGTGGTGGCGGACATCGTGCGCAACTACGACGAGGTCAGCTGCGCCGGTGGCATGCTGGGCCGCTTCCCGGGCCGGGAGGCCCTGCCGCGGCTCCTCGGCTTCGCCGACCGGGGCCGGCGGGCGGGCCTCCTGCCGCACCGCGCGGGCGAGCCCCTGGAGCCCCCCCCTTCCGAGCCCCTCTGGGACGTGAGCCTCTGGGACGAGCGGGAGGGGGCCAGCCACGGGCCCGGGGGCTGAGGCGGCGATGCTCATCCGGTTTTCCCTCTACGGGTTCCTCAAGAACCAAGCCTACTTCGAGCCCTTCCTCATCCTGGCGTTCCGGGAGAAGGGGCTCTCGTTTTTCCAGATCGGCCTCCTCATCGGCTTCCGGGAGCTTTGCGTCAACCTCTTCGAGGTGCCGAGCGGGGCGGTGGCCGACCTCTACGGGCGCCGCCGCTCGCTCATCTTCGCCTTCGCGGCCTACATCGTCTCCTTCCTTCTCTTCGCTTGGGCGGCCGACCTCTCGGCGCTCTTCTTCGCGATGTTCGCCTTCGCCCTGGGGGAGGCGTTCCGCTCGGGAACCCACAAGGCCATGATCTTCGACTGGCTCCGCTCCCAGGATCGCTTGGCCGAGCGCACCCGGATCTATGGCGTCACGCGCTCCTGGTCGAAGATGGGCTCGGCCCTCTCGGTGCTCATCGCGGCCGGCTTCGTCTTCGCCGGGGCGAGCTACAGCCAGGTCTTCTTGCTCACGGTGGTCCCCTACCTGATGGGGATCGTGAATTTCATGGGCTACCCGGCCTTCCTCGACGGGCCGCGCCGCGAGAAGGTCGCGCTCCGCCCCATCGCCACCCACCTGAGGGAGGCCCTCCGCCAGGCGGCCCTGCATCCTCCCCTGAGGCGCCTGATGGCCGAGTCCATGAGCTTCGAGGGGACCTACAAGGCAACGAAGGACTACGTCCAGCCCGTCATCAAGCAGACGGCCCTGGGCCTTGCCCTCCTGACGGGCCTTGAGGCGGGCCAGCGGGTGGCCGTCCTGACGGGAGGGGTGTACTTCATCCTCCACCTCCTCTCGAGCGCGGCCTCCCGCGGCGCCCACCGCCTGAGCCGCGCCGCCGGCTCCGAGAAGGCCGCCGCCCGGGTCCTCTGGGCCGTGAACGCCCTCCTCTACGGGCTCCTGGCGGCGAGCCTCTGGCTCGGGTGGCGGGGGACCGTGATCGCCTGCTTCGTCGCCCTGGCGGTGGCCCAGAACCTCTGGCGGCCGGCCCTGATCAGCCGCTTCGACGCTCACTCCTCGGCCCAGGCGGGGGCGACGGTGCTCTCGATCGAGTCGCAGGCCCAGACCGTCGCCACCATGCTCCTCGCCCCGGCCCTGGGCTTCGCCGTGGACCGCCTGGGCCTGTGGCCCGTGGGGCTGGCGGGCTTCCTCCTCTCGGCGCCCTTCGCCCTGGAAGGGCTCAGGGGGCTGAGGGCCGGAGGCCTCCGGCGCAGAGGGCCGGGGGCGGCGGAGGGGCCGGCGGGCTGGCCCTTGCCGGGCGGCCGGGGCTAAGATGACCGCGGCTCCCCGGAGGGGGCGGGCGGGGCCGGGCGCCTTTCTTTTCTCAATCAGTCCACATCCGGCCGAATGCGCCGAGGGGAGAGCACCATGCCCAGGCCGAAAGTGATCATCCAGATCTATCCCATGATGCCGGCCGAGGACCGGAAGGACCGGGAGCGCAAGCGCCCCCTCGCGCGGGACAAGGATCTGTACCACCAGGTGCTCCACGACTGGATGGAGATCGTCCAGGCGGCGGACGAGCTGGGAGTGTGGGGGGTCAGCACCATCGAGCACCACCTCCACTCGGAGGGCTACGAGGTCGGCCCCAACC
>CAYMWZ010000162.1:0-6835 GCA_964394385.1 uncultured Nitrospinaceae bacterium
CCGCGTGATCGGCGTGGATATGACGCCGGAGATGCTGTCGAAGGCCCGCGAGAACGCCAGGAAGGGCGGCTATACAAACGTGGAGTTCCGTAAAGGCGAAATCGAGAACCTGCCCCTCGACGACCCCGCAGCCTACCGCCTTCTCTCCGAGGGGCGCACCACCGGCATCTTCCAGCTCGAGAGCCGCGGCATCCGCGAGTACCTGAGGAAGCTCCTCCCCACCGGCTTCGAAGACCTCATCGCCATGGTGGCCCTCTACCGCCCCGGGCCGCTCAACAGCGGCATGGTGGACGCCTTCATCAACCGTAGGCACGGCAGGGCCCCGATCGATTACTTCTTCGACGAGCTCAAGCCCATCCTGGAGAGCACCTGCGGCGTCATGGTCTACCAGGAGCAGGTCATGCAGATCTCGGCCGCCCTGGCGGGATTCTCCCTCGGGCGCGCGGACCTGCTCCGCAAGGCGATGGGCAAGAAGAGCCCCGCGCTCATGGCCGAGCAGCGGCGCGACTTCGTCGAAGGGGGGGTCCGGCGGGGGAAGGATCGGCGGAAGGTCGAGGCGCTCTGGGATCAGATCCAGCAGTTCGCGGGCTATGGCTTCAACAAGAGCCACAGCGCCGCCTACGCCCTCATCTCCTACCGCACGGCCTACATGAAGGCCCACCATCCCCGGGAGTTCATGGCGGCCCTCTTGACGTGCGACCGCGACAACGCCGACAAGGTCATCAAGGACATCGCCGAGTGCCGGGAGATGGGCATCCCCGTCCTGCCCCCCGACGTGAACCGAAGCCACAAGGACTTCACGGTCGAGGCCGGCGCCATCCGGTTCGGCCTGGCCGCCGTCAAGAACGTCGGGGAGGGGATGGTGGACTCCATCCTGGCGAGCCGGGATGCGGAGGGGCCCTTCGCCTCGCTCGAGGACTTCTGCCGCAGAGTGGACCACCGGCACCTCAACCGCAGGGCGCTCGAGAGCCTCATCAAGGCGTCCGCCTTCGACAGCCTGGGCCTCGGCCGGGCCCGGGCCGTGGCTGCCCTGGAGGCCGTCCTCGAGGCGGGCGTGCGGGCGCAGCGGACGGCGGCCACGGGGCAGGGGAGCCTCTTCTCCCCGGAGGAGGCCCCGGCCGCTTTGCGGCCCCTGCCGGAGGTGCCCGAGTGGGCCGACCGGGAGCGGCTGGCCTTCGAGCGGGAGGTCTTGGGCTTCTACGTGTCTGGCCATCCCCTGAACGACCACGAGGCCGCCATCCGGCGCTTCACCAACATGGACTCGCGCCGCCTGGCCGAGCTGGAGGACACCCGGCGGGTCCGGATGGCCGGCCTCATCCGCTCCTCCAGGGTCCGCACCACGCGCTCCGGCCGGCGCATGGCCACCTTCGTGATCGAGGACCGGGAGGGGACAGCCGAGATGACCCTCTTCCCGGACGTCTTCGAGGCGCACTACGCCGTCATCGAGACCGAGGCGCCGGTCCTGATCGAGGGGACCGCCGAGGTCTCGGAGGAGGGGGTCCAGGTGATCGTGCGATCCATCGGGCTCCTCTCGGAGGCCGAGCGGGAGCGGACCCAGCGGGTGGTCCTCCTCCTTCGCCCGGAGGACCGCTCGCACGGCCGGCTGGCGGCGGTGCGCGATGTCCTCGCCCGCCATCCGGGGGATTGCCCCGTCTACCTCGCCCTTCGCTTCGAGGACCGCGAGGTGGTGGTGGAGGCGGGGCGGGAGTTCGTCGTGGCCCCGACGGAGGAGCTCACGGCCGAGCTCGGGGAGCTCGTCGGGGCGGGGGCGGTCTATTTTGAGTAAGACGCGATCCCCCGAGCGCGGGCCGGCCCTGAGGGCCTGCATCCTGGGGCGCCTTCCCTTCGAGGAGGCGTGGGACCTCCAGCGCCGGATCTGGGAGGAGCGCGCCGGCGGGCGTCTGGCCGAGGATGTCCTCCTCTTCCTCGAGCACGAGCCCGTCTTCACCCTGGGGCAGGGGGGCTCGGAGCGGCACGTGATCGAGACCCGCTCGCCCCGGGACGGGAGGGTTGTCCCCGTCCTCCGGGTGAACCGGGGGGGCGAGGTCACCTACCACGGCCCGGGCCAGCTCATGCTCTACGCCCTGTGCGACTTGAGGCTCAGGGAGCGGGACGTCCACGCCCACTGCCGCAGGCTCGAGGAGGTGTTCCTCCGCTACCTGGCCGGCCTCGGGCTCGCGGCCGAGCGCAGGGCCGGGAGCCCGGGGTTGTGGGTCGGGGACGGGAAGATCCTCGCCCTCGGGGTGGGGGCCCGCCGTTGGGTCACCATGCACGGGGTGGCGTTCAACGTGTCGACGGACCTGCGCTTTTTCGAGATGATTCACCCCTGCGGCGAGGAGGAGGGGAGGACCACCTCGCTGGAGCGCCTGCTCGGCGGGGCGCCCGCGGTGGAGGAGGTGGCGGAGGCGCTCCTGCCTGCGTGCGCCGGGGTTTTCGGGGGGCGCGTGCGGGTCGAGCCGAGCGCCGGGGGGCTGCTGGCCGCGGCGGCCGGGGCGGCGTGAGCCGGAGGAGGGGGGCGTGAGAGCGCTGAGGGCGGGGCTCTGGCTGGCCGGGGCGGCGGTGCTTCTGGCCGCCGGAGTAGCCGCGGCGGCCCAGGCGGCCGGGGCGGAGGGCTTCTCTCTCCTGGGGTTCACGCCCCGGGCGTGGGATTTCCTCAAGAAGGGCGGGGTCACGATGGTGCCCATCGGCCTCTGCTCGATCATCGCCCTGGCGGTCACCCTCGAGCGGCTCTTCTCGCTCAGGCGGAGGAGGGTGATCCCGGAGGAGCTCGTCAACGCCTCCGAGCGCTACTGGCAGAGGGGGGACTTCGAGGAGGCCGTGCGCATCTGCGACCGCTTCGACGTGCCGCTGGCCCGGGTCCTGCGGGCGGGCCTCGCGCGCCGCCACCTGGGGCTGGGCGAGATGGAGCGCGCCATGGTGGGCTCCGGCCAGCACGAGTCCACCGTCCTCTCCCGGAACCTCCGGGGCCTGGGGGTCATCGCCCACCTCGCGCCCATGCTCGGCCTCTTCGGGACGGTGGTGGGCATGATCCGGGCCTTCGACGTCATCAGCCGCGCCGGGACGGGGAACCCCGGCCTGGTGGCGGAGGGGATCGCCGAGGCCCTCATCACGACGGCCGCGGGCCTCACCGTGGGCATCCCCGCGCTCGCGGCCTACCACTTCTTCCGCTCCCGGGGGGACCGGTTCCTCTTCGAGATCGAGAGCATCGCCCTGGAGCTCCTCCAGAACCTTGCCGTCCAGAGCCGGCCCGAGGCCGGCCCGTCCCGCCCGGGCGCCCAGCCCTCGGCCGTGCGGGTGGTCGGGACGCCCGCCGCGGGCGCCCCCGCCCGGGAGGAGGACTAGATGCGCTTCGCGCCGCGCCGGGAGGAGGACTACAGCCTCCAGCTCACCTCCCTCATCGACGTGGTCTTCCTCCTCCTCATCTTCTTCATGGTCTCGACCTCCTTCATCGATTTCACCCGGAGGCTGGACATCGAGCTACCCGAGACGAAGAAGAGCCTGGAGATCGAGGAGAAGAAGGACTTCCTGGTCGAGGTCGGCGTGGAGAAGCGCATCTCCCTCAACGGCCAGACCGTGAGCCTCGAGGAGCTCGAGGAGCGGCTCAAGCGGGAGGGGGCGAGGCCCGGCCGCCGCTCCCTCACCATCAAGGCGGACAAGCGGCTGGACTACGGCTTCGTGGTCCGGATCATGGGGTCGAGCTTCGCGGCCGGAATCCGCGACATCTCCGTGGCCGTCAAGGAGTAAGCGAAGGCCGGTGTCGATCGAGCGGGCCGACCCGACGGTGTCGCTTCCCGGCGAGAGGGCCCGCCCGACGCGCATCCTCCTCCTCCGCCACGGCGCGGCGGAGGGCGCCCGCGAGGGGCGCTTCTTCGGCCGGACGGACGTGGGCCTCCTCCCCGAGGGGGAGGCTCAGGTGCGCGGGGCCGCCCCCAGGCTCGCCCGCTGGCTGAGAGAGGGAGGAGCGGTTCGCGTCTACGCCAGCCCCCTCCTCCGGGCGCGGCGGAGCGCCGAGCTTCTGTGCGAGTCGCTCTCTCTGCCGGGGCCGCCCGAGGCCGTGGAGGGGCTCTCCGAGCTGGACTTGGGCGCCTGGGAGGGGGAGACCCACGCCTCCCTCCAGGCGAGGGAGCCGGAGCGGCTCCGCGCCCATTACGCCGACTTCGTCCGCTCGCGCCCGCCCGGGGGGGAGTCGCTCGAGGATCTGGCCCGGCGGGTCGGGCCCGCCATGGCCGGCATCAGGGCCCGCGCCGCGGGCGGGGAGGCCCTCGTCGTGGCCCACGCGGGGGTGAACCGGGTGATCTTGTGCGATGCGCTGGGCGCCCCGCTCGAGCGCTTCTTCCGCATCGAGCAGGATTTCGCCGCGCTCAACGTGATCGATTTTTTCGGAGAGGTGCCCCTCGTGCGGCTGATGAACGGCTGAGGACGCTCCCCCTCTCATCTCCTCCAAGCATATGACCTATGTGTATCTGATCCTGTTCGCGGTGTTCGGAGCCGTCTGGGCGGTCTATTTTCTCCTCCGGCGCGACCTCAGGCGAAAGCTCCTGTTTTCGAGCCTCATCTCCCTCCCGCTCGGGCTCACCGAGCCCATCTTCATCCCCGGCTACTGGGTCCCGCAGTTCAAGGTCATCCCCCTGGGGGAGGAGCTGTTTTTGGAGAGCCTTTTGTTTTGCTCCGTTCTGGGGGGCTTCGCCGCGACGTCCTACCAGGTGATCCTGGGGAAGAAAATCTTCCGGCTGGGTGAGATCCATCCGGCGCTCACCCTCACGGCCCCGGCGATCTTCCTCCCCGTGTATCTGCCCGGGGGGACCCAGTTTTACGGGAACATCGCCTTCTACGTCGCCGGCTCGATGCTCGCGGGGAGCGCCCTCCTCATCTGCCGCCTGGGCCGGGGGGCGGTGGCGCCCATCCTCCTCTCGGGCGTGGTGGCCACCCTGCTCTACACGGGGATCTACCTGGTCTTCTGGCATTCGTTCCCCGAGCTGCGCGCGAGCTACCAGCTGCGGCACTTCTCGGGGGTCTCGCTCGGGGGGCTCCCGGTCGAGGAGTATTTGTGGATCTTCGCCTTCGCCTGCTACTGGGCGCCGCTCTACGAGATCTGGCGGAGCCGCTTCCCCCGCCTGTGAGGCGCCTCCTCAGGAGGCCGAGTCGCCCTTGTCCTTCTTGTCGGCCGCCTTTTGCATCAGGATGACCAGCAGAAACAGGATGTTGAAGCTCTGGATGAGGAGGAGCAGCGCGTCCACCGTGCGGCCGTTCTTGAGCACGAGGGCCGAGATACCGAGGGAGCCCGCGATGAGGAAGATGAAGAAGACGGTCTGCTGGTGGGAGAGGCCCAGGGCGGCGAGCTTGTGGTGGATGTGATCCCGCCCCACATACTCCAGCCACTGGCGGAGGGAGCCCACCTTCCCCGAGGCGATGCGGGAGGCGGTGATGAAGGTCGTGTCGAAGATCAGCACCCCCAGGATGAGCATCGGCATCGCGAACGCCTTGATGGGGTCCTGGACGTCCCACGTCCCCATCACCCCCAGGGAGGCCAGGGTGAAGCCGATGAAGGTGCTACCGGCGTCGCCCAGGAAGATGGAGGCGGGCCGGTTGGGGCCCATGTTGTAAGGCAGGAAGCCGAGGCACCCCCCCATGAGGCCAAGGCTCAAGACCATAAGGAAGGGCTGGTTCGTCTGGAGCGCCGTGATGCCGATGAAGAACGAGGCGATTGCCCCCAGCCCCGCCGCCAGGCCGTCCATGCCGTCGAGGAAGTTCAGGGCGTTGGCGATGCCGATGAGCCAAAGGACCGTAAGGAAGATCTCCACCGCGTCCTCCACGATTCCCGGCGGGAAGAAGGAGAGCCTCACGCCGGACACGATCACGATCAGGCAGGCGAGGAGCTGTCCGGCCATCTTGACCCGGGCCGGTATGCGCCGGACGTCGTCCCACAATCCGATGATCAGGATGATCGTGGAGGCCACGGCCACGCCCATCATTTCGGGGGAGTAGAGGTTGTTGACCACGACCGAGAAGGCGAATCCGGTGAACACGGCCATCCCCCCGAGCAGGGGCGTGGGGGTGCGGTGGATCTTCCGCTCGTCCGGGACGTCCAGCACCCCGAACCGGAAGGCCAGGGCCCGGATGATGGGCGTCACGAGAAACGAGGCGAGGAGGGAGACCGCGGGGACGTAGAACCAGCGGTAGCCGCTCAGCTTCAGCCAGCCGCGCACCTGGGGCATGAGGACAAAGCCCAGAACGATGAAGGCGAAGCCGTAGAGATAGACGAAGGCGAAGCTGTACCCGCGTTCTTTCGGAGTGTCCGCGCCGTTCGCCATGCCAGGGAACCTCAGCCGGAGAACAACGAACAAGCGGCATCCATGATCGTTTCTATTTCCTCCTCGGTCAAGGAAGGGTAGATCGGCAGCGAGAGGTGGCGCGCCCACGCCGCCTCGGCCCCCGGGAAGCCCGACTCCCCCAGGAGGCGGTGGAGGGGTTTGTAGACGGGCCTCCGCGCGCCGATGCCGCGCGCCTCGAGCGCCCGGATCGCCGCCCCCGCCTCGCGGCCCTCGGGGAGGCGAACCACGTAGCGGTGGAAGACGTGCCGCCCCCCGGGCGGGTCGGCGGGAAGGCCGAGGGGAGCGCGCGAGAGCCGCTCCGTGTAGAGGGCGGCGATGGCGCGCCTGCGGGCGATGAACTCCTCGTAGCGGCGCAGCTGCACCCGCCCGACCGCCGCCTGGAGGTCGGTCAGCTTGTAGTTCCACCGGGGGGCGGCGTCCTCGCGCTCGTCGTAGGAGCGCACGTCGCGGATCCGGGCCAGCCGCTTCGCATCGTCCCCCAGGACCATCCCTCCCTCTCCGGC